>CAZMRM010000362.1:0-4180 GCA_964568515.1 uncultured Chitinophaga sp.
TGGATTTGTGCTGGGTGAAGGTGCCGGTGCATTGATACTGGAAGAGTTGGAGCATGCTTTAAAACGTGGTGCAAAAATTTATGCAGAAGTCGTTGGTGGTGGTATGACTGCTGATGCCAATCATATTACTGCTCCTCATCCGGAAGGGTTAGGAGCCATCAATGTAATGAAGAATGCATTACAGGATGCAGAAATGACACCTGATCAGATTGATTATGTGAATGTTCATGGAACCTCCACACCATTAGGCGATGTTGCTGAAACAAAAGCCATCCTTGGTGTATTCGGTGAACATGCCTATAAACTGAACATTAGCTCTACCAAATCCATGACCGGTCATTTACTGGGTGCTGCCGGTGCCATTGAAGCAATAGCAAGTATCCTTGCTGTAAAGAATGACATTATTCCTCCTACTATCAATCATTTTACGGATGATCCTGCCCTTGATGCAAAACTTAACTTTACTTTTAATAAAGCACAAAAAAGGGAAGTAAGGGCTGCTTTAAGCAATACATTTGGTTTTGGCGGTCACAATGCCTCTCTGATTGTAAAAAAATACAGTGCATAATTCGATTCCTTTGCCGAAACGACTAACTAAATCAATAGCTGTTTATTTTTCCTCCGATAAGGAACTTCACCGATCTCTAAAAAATATACTGGGATTTTATCCTAAAAATATTGCACTGTATAAATTAGCATTACGTCATAGTTCTGCCGCCTCTCAACTGAAAGAAGGAATTAAAAACAGTAATGAACGTCTTGAATTTTTAGGTGATTCCATTATAGGAACCATTGTAGCCGATTACCTGTTCAAAAAATTTCCATACAAGGATGAAGGTTTTTTAACAAAGATGCGCTCCAAAATGGTGAGTCGTACACAACACAATAAAATCGCGCTTAAATTGGGACTGAATTCATTGATTGAAGCCAACAATGATCGCTTTGGTTCCCGCCCCGGATCCATCTACGGTGATGCCTATGAAGCCCTGATCGGTGCAATTTATCTGGATAAAGGGTATGATGCTGCTCAACAGTACGTACTCAATCAGATCATCGATGTTCATATTGATATGCATGAAATAGAAACCAAAGAAGTTGATTTTAAAAGTAAATTCATAGAGTGGGCACAAAAAGAAAGAAAAGAATTCAGTTATGAAATGCTCAGTAATGGTGCCGACAGCCCGAATAAGCAATTTACCATTCAGCTGGTGGTAGAACATGAAATACTGGGAACAGTGCAGCACATCTCTAAAAAGAAGGCCGAACAAATTGTTTCAGAACAAGCTTGTATGGCCTTAGGAATATAGCAACGTAAAATTAATTCGTTTTACGCGGTTTTTTTGTTTTAGATTTTTAATTTTACCAAGCCTTACAGAATTAATAGCAACCATTGGGAAAACATACCCTTGAAATACAATATGATTATGATTTCGTGCTTATAGGAATTTCTTCGCATGAGAAGGATTACCGATTGTGCTGGGCACTGAATAATAAATTCGGAATAGAACTGATTAAAGTTGACTCTCTCGAAATAAAAGGTAAAAAGCAGGAAACTCCCTCCTTTTTTTCGCTCTTTACCTACGATCATCCGGATGGCTTTTTTGAATATACAGTTGTTGCGAATCTGAGTGAAAGTAAAACAGGTGTTGGTAAAGAAACTACCTTGTTTGGAAGTAACGCAAAACCTCAGGCATATGCCGAAAATGAGTTTTTAATTCCTGAACAAAAACAAATGAATTACTTTCTGATAATCAAAGGGGAAGTGAATGAATCGGAAGTACAAACAATGGTAAAAAAAATCAGAGAAATAGATTTGGTACTCACAGCCATTCAAATGGATGCGACACAACTGAAATCCAAACACAATTTAATTTTTTGATCAGCTGCAAATTGAAACGCGAATAAAATAAATTATAAAAGATGAAAAGAACAAAAATAGTAGCTACGCTTGGACCTGCATCTTCCTCACCGGAGATACTGGAGAAAATGATTTTGGCAGGCGCCGACGTATTCAGAATTAATTTTTCACACGGAGCTTATGATGTCGTTTTGGAACAAATTAAAAACATACGTACCTTAAATAAAAAACTGGGAATTCATACGGCCATACTTGCTGACCTGCAAGGACCCAAATTAAGAATTGGAGTGGTTGAAAACAATCACCTGGATCTGATAGCCGGTAAGGAAATAACCATTACCACTGTTGAATGTGTCGGAACCGCAGAGCGCTTGTACATTACCTACCCGCAATTTCCACAAGATGTGAAAGCAGGTGAGAACATATTGATAGATGACGGTAAACTATTGCTCACTGTTTTTGAGACAAATGGAAAAGATGAAGTAAAAGCAAGAGTGACACACGGTGGTGTACTCTCTTCTAAAAAAGGTGTGAACCTGCCGAATACAAAGATTTCCTTGCCTTGTTTAACACCCAAAGATCTCAAGGATCTTGATTTTGCCCTTACACAAAAAGTGGATTGGATCGGACTTTCTTTTGTACGTTCAGCTGCCGATATCATTGAATTAAAATACATCATTCAGAATTTTAATCAGAATGTACGCACGCGCGTGGTTGCCAAAATAGAGAAACCGGAAGCCATACAGGATATTGATAACATCATTAAAGAAACGGATGCATTGATGGTTGCACGGGGTGATCTGGGTGTGGAAGTACCGATGCAGGAGGTACCTGTTATTCAAAAAATGCTGGTGAAAAAATGCCTGGAATCTGCCAAACCGGTGATCATTGCCACTCAGATGATGGAAAGCATGATTACCAACATCAGCCCTACACGTGCAGAGGTGAACGATGTTGCCAACAGTGTGATGGATGGTGCGGATGCGGTGATGTTAAGCGGTGAAACCTCCGTAGGAAACCATCCTCATAAAGTAGTGGAGGCCATGACAAAGATCATTCACCATGTAGAAAGAGAGATGGATATTTATAACAAAGAAACAGCAGCAGCTCCGGAGGTAGATGTAAGAAATGAACGTTTCTTAACAGATTCCATTTGCTTTACTGCTTCTAAAATGGCACATCGTGTAAAGGCAGCTGCTATTGTGACCATGACTCACTCCGGTTACACTGCCATCAAACTTTCGAGCAGCCGTCCTAAATCAAAAATTTATGTGTTTACCGATAATCATCACATCCTTACAACACTAAGCCTGGTATGGGGAGTGAAGGGTTTTTACTATGACAAGAACATCAGTACCGATCATACGATCGCGGATATCAAACTCATATTAAAAAAGAGCAACCTGATCAAAACAGGAGACCTTATCATTAACATTGCAAGTATTCCATTGAGTGAAAAAGGAAAATCCAATATGATTAAATTAAGTGCGGTAGAGTAGGAGAACACCTTCATGAAGTTCACTCATAGTGATGAAGAAACGCGAACTTGCCGGCAAATTTTAACAGAATAAACTAAATACTTTCTATGGGTATCAACATAAAATTATTAAAGGAAATTTGCGAAGTAGCGGGTGCACCGGGCCATGAGCAGCGTGTACGGGAAATTGTAATACGTGAAGTTAAAAAACTGGTGGACCGGGTATCGGTAGATAATATGGGAAATGTTACCGCCTTCAAAAAAGGAAAAGCCGGTAAAAAGGTAATGATAGCCGCTCATATGGATGAGATCGGTTTTATTGTTACACATATTGATGATCAGGGTTTTCTACGGTTCATTCCGCTTGGTGGCTTTGATCCGAAAACATTGACCGCCCAACGGGTATTGGTACATGGTAAAAAGGATGTTGTGGGCGTCATGGGTTCTAAACCCATTCATGTGATGACGCCTGCCGAGCGTGAACGGTTGGTTCCCATCAGCGATTATTTCATTGATTTGGGGATGAGTAAAAAAGAAGTTGAAAAAATTGTTTCTGTAGGAGATACTGTTACACGCGAACGCCAGCTGATTGAAATGGGAAACTGTGTAAATTGCAAATCCATTGATAATCGTGTATCGGTGTTTATATTAATTGAAATGTTACGGGAATTAAAAAATCCGGCATTTGATGTATATGCCGTATTTACGGTACAGGAAGAGGTAGGCATCCGGGGTGCGCATGTCGCCGCATTGCAAATTCAACCCGATTTTGGTTTTGGGCTGGATACCACCATCGCCTTTGATGTACCCGGTGCGAGACCCTATGAAGTAGTTACCAAATTAGG
>CAZMRM010000363.1:0-4174 GCA_964568515.1 uncultured Chitinophaga sp.
ATGATAAAATTTTGCAAGGGTTTTATTAATTGCAGCCGGTATATTTTCCTGCACAGATTCAAGATATATACCTACATCCACTTTTCCACGTTCAACAAGTTTGGAGATTTCTGAACGAAGTTCCAGTTCTTTTTCTTTATAAATATATGGAATTCTAAAATTAAGATCCAGTTGCTTACTATTCAGAGAACGAATTTCTACATTAATTTTTTTTCCGGCAACTTCGACAAATGCTTTACCAAAGCCAGTCATAGACTTTATCATATATATCGTATTTAAAACAAATGTACTATTTTTCCTTTATCTGTTATGATGCGTATCATTTACTCTGTATTAAATTCTTATTTTTCGATGGCATACTTACAAGGTAAACACCTATAATAATCATCAGGGCAGAAATGATTTTTCTGGCATCAAGTTCATCTTTACCAAATATAACGGCAATAACCGTTGCAATAAAAGGCTGTAAATAAATATATATACTAACTATAGATGGACTTAATGCTTTTAATGCATATGTATTTAAGATGTAGGCTAAAAAAGTGGTAGCAATGACAACAAAAAGTATACAATACCAGCTTACCAGAGGGATCGACCTCCAGTCAACTTCTGTCATTTCGGTATATCCAAAAGGTAAAACATACAAAAATCCAAACAGAAACACCCATTTCACAACTGTAAAGGCATTGTATTTTTTCATCAGGGGTTTAGCAAGTACCACATAAAATGCCCATGAAATAGAGTTGACCAGGACCATTACATCTCCTGTTATTGTCTCTGAGCCGAAGGAAAAACTTTTGTTAAACAACAATAATAACAAGGCTCCTGCTATCCCAAGTAAAATACCAGCTATTTTATTGAAGGCGATTCGTTCTTTCAGCGCCAATGCTGCAAACAACAATACCACAATAGGATTGGATATCATTATTATGGATGCATTGATGGGTGTTGTAAGACTAAGTCCTTTTAAAAACATCAGTTGATTAATAGCTACTCCGCATACACCCAATAATGCCAAACTGGGTATGTCTTTTTTATCAATCTTTTCTTTGATAACAAAAGTGCTAACGAATAAAAACATGATCAAAGCGCCGCCTACACGCATCAGAACAAATGCAAAGGGTTGTACATATGCAGGCATTACCTCTTTTGCGATCGAATAGTTTGCTCCATAAATAATATTTGCCAGAAGGATCGCTAAATGGGCTTGTGCTGTTTTATTCATCTGAAATACTAGCCTATTAATTGTTTTGCTTCCGCAATTGTTTTTTTAGCATTTCCAATGGTTATTTCATTACCGATAACAATAACAGGACGTTTTAAAAAGGTATATTCTTCCAGAATGTATTTTTTATAATCCTTTTCTGTCAATTCTTTCTTATCAAGGCCCAGTGCTCTGTATTTCATGGCAACCCTACTAAACAAAGCTTCATAGCTGCCTGCTTTTTCTTTTAACTCCTCCAGCTGTTGTGGAGTTAGGGGTTCATTTTTTATATCCTGAAACTTAAAATTCTTATTTTTTAATCCCAGTTCATTGATAATTCTTGTGCAGGTGGAACACGTACTTAGGTAGTAAATTTTTTTCATTGTATGTATGCAATATTTTTTGAATAGTTCATGCTGTAATGAAGGCCCCTGCTTTCTTTTCTGTTCCGGGCATGTTTGATAATGATATAAGCCACATTGATAAGGTTCCTGACTTCGCATAATTTTACTGATACGGTTGTTTTAGAATACAACGCTTCATTTTCTTTGTAAAGAATTTCCAGCCGGTCAAATGCTCTTTGCAATCGTATATCCGAACGAACGATACCTACGTAATTGGACATGATGCCCTGCACTTCTCTCAGGCTTTGTGTTAATAGAACCATTTCTTCCGGTTGGGCTGTTCCTTCAGCATTCCAATCCGGTATTTTTTCACAAAATGAAATTGTTTTTATCGCTTCAATTGCAGTAATTGCAGCATGATGCGCATACACCACTGCTTCTAAAAGCGAATTGGATGCAAGACGATTGGCTCCATGCAAACCAGTGGATGAGCATTCGCCAACTGCATACAGATTACCAATACTACTTCTTCCTTTTTTATCGACTTTGATTCCGCCACACATGTAATGAGCAGCCGGAATAACCGGAATATAATCTTTTACCATATCTATCCCCAGACTCATACATTTTTGATAAATAGTTGGAAAATGTTTTATCAGTTCATCTTTGTTTAAGTGTGTACAATCCAGGTAGACGTAATCATCACCTCGTATTTTCATTTCATTATCAATAGCGCGTGCAACAATATCTCTTGGTGCAAGTGATTTACGTGAATCATATCTTTGCATGAACTCTTTACCATCCAGGGTCTTTAATACTCCTCCAAAACCTCTGACTGCTTCTGAGATAAGGAACGATGGACGTTCGCCAGGATTATACAAAGATGTTGGATGGAATTGATAAAACTCCATTCCTTCTACTTGTCCTTTGGCCCTGTAAACCATAGCAACCCCGTCACCAGTTGCAATAACCGGATTGGTAGTAGTACTGTAAACATGTCCTGCCCCTCCGGTAGCCATTAATAGTGTTTTTGCCAGAACTGTATCAATCTGGTTGGTTCTTAGATTTAGCACATAAGCTCCGTAGCATTCGATTCCCGGGGTTCTGCTATTTACTTCTATTCCCAAATGATGTTGGGTAATGATGTCAATTGCGAAATGATGATCCAAAATTTCAATGTTTGGATGTTTATGCACTGCTGCAAGCAAAGCTCTTTCTATTTCAAATCCGGTGCTGTCTTTGTGATGAAGGATCCGATATTCAGAGTGTCCGCCTTCTCTTGCAAGATCATATTCTCCACTCGCTGTTTTATCGAATTTTGCCCCCCATTCAATCAATTCATAAATTCTTTTTGTGGATTCTGTAATGACCATTCTCACGACCTCTTCATCACAGATTCCATCACCGGCAATTAATGTATCCCGGATATGTTTTTCATACGAATCAGGACTGTACATCACTGCTGCTATACCTCCCTGTGCATATTTGGTGTTGCTTTCATCTTCATTGGACTTGGTGATCATGCATACTTTCCCATGAGGTGCTACCTTCAAAGCATAGCTCAATCCTGCAATTCCAGAGCCTATTATCAGGAAATCGGTTTTTCTTTTCATTCTTCAATACCCCTTAGCAGTAGTTTTTTAGTATCTTTGTGTTATCAACACACATACTCCAAAAATACACAAAAGATGGACACAGTTGTAAAACGCCCTGTCATTATATACGCCGAAAGCACTCCCAATCCGGCATCTATGAAATTTGTTGCCAATCAGCTTCTTTTATCAGAAGGTGCTACAGCGCAATATCTTTCTAGAGCAGAAACAAAAGGGTCGCCATTGGCCGCTAAACTATTTGAATTTCCATTTGTAAAAAGTGTTTTCTTTGCTTCTAATTTTGTTACCATTTTAAAAACAGATGCTGTACAATGGGAAGATATTACGATGGAACTTCGTGAATTTATTCGAAGTTATATCAACGAAGGAAATCCTGTTATTACAGAACTACCAACTACAGAGGTGGCGGTAGACAATACTTTTACAACCAAAAAACAAGTATTTACAGAACACGCTGCCCCTACTACCGAAATTGAAGTAAAAATTGTCGAGATTTTAGAGCAATATATTCGTCCGGCAGTAGAAGGGGATGGAGGAAGCATTACCTTTAAAGGGTTTGAGAATGGAATTGTTACTGTTCAGTTAAGAGGTTCCTGCAGTGGTTGTCCCTCTTCTACCATCACTTTAAAAGCGGGAATAGAAGGACTATTGAAACGTATGGTTCCTGAAGTAAAAGAAGTGGTATCAGAAGCACTTTAGTATTAGTTACCTTGCTTTACAATTTTTCTACTGATTACCTGCTGATCAGTTATGATTTGCAGGTAATAGATCCCATCAGGAATTTCTTTTAGGCTGATAACCTTTTTATGGAACCCTTTTAATTGTTTTAAATCGGAAGCATCTACAGTTTGTCCGGCAACATTGATAATATTCATCTTTACATTTTCCTTTCCCGATAAATCCAACTCTACTGTTAATTCATCCGAAGTAGGGTTTGGATATAAACGGATGTGTGCATTATCTTCATTTTCATTGATTCCTACACCACTGATTATTACAATGGCTGAATTACT
>CAZMRM010000364.1:0-2848 GCA_964568515.1 uncultured Chitinophaga sp.
CCTCGATCCGGCATAAAATTTCCGAAAAGATAACATTCAACACCTCTTTTATTAACCATAAATACGAAAGGGATTATCTGGAACACCGTTTCAATAACATTTACGGTGTAGATTCCGTTGGGAATGACCTGCCTACATTATTGGATATGCGTTTGCAGAGAGGTGTGACCAAAAATATAAGTTTTAATTCAATGTCTTATCTGAATATTGCAGTTAAAACGGGGCACATAGAACATAAAATACTTGTTGGTTATGATTATGTCAGGCTTTATACCCCCAATGGCAGCTGGTCAATAGCCTTAGCCGGAGGATTCAGGAATGCTGCCAACAAAGGAGCTATCGCCACATATAATCCGAGTAAAAAATCAGATTATTTACTTGACAAAAATGGCAACCCGGTTCCCAATATGCCTTATTTTGATTTAGCCAACCCTAATTATACCCCGCAGGAATTAAGCTCTTACTTCACCAAAGTAACATCAACGGTACCTTCGCTTTACTATGCAAACGGTGTATATGTCCAGGACCATATAAAATTTGGCAAACTACAAATGCTGTTGGGACTTCGACAGGAATTTTACACAGATTTTCTAAATTATAAAAAAACCACTGAAGAAAAAGTTAAACAAACTGCACTTATTCCAAGAGTAGGATTCGTTTATAGTTTATTTAAAAATGTAAACCTTTATGGTACTTATGTAGAAGGTTTTCAACCTCAAAGTGCCGGTGTGATTGGCGACCCTGCTATTTATGGAGGGCCGTTTAACCCGCTTATCAGTAACATGATAGAAGGAGGAACAAAGTCGGAGTGGTTCAATAAAAAATTAACCGTTAATACGGCAATTTACCGCATAGAATTAAATAACGTACTTATTAATGCCTTGGATAGCTCCAACCCTGATCTGCTGACCCAACGGGGACAAGAAGTATCCAAAGGTATAGAAGTGGATGTAATCGGAAGAATATTGCCAAACCTACTGGTCAATGCCAATTATGCTTACAACGATGCCATCATTACCAAAAGTGATGACACCGAATTAGTTGGTACCGGAAAAGAATATTCACCGAATCACATGGGAGGCATCTGGATAAAATACAACTTTATTAAAGGGCAAATAAATGGGCTGGGGCTTTCTTTTGGAACCTCATTTGTTTCCGAACAAACTACAAATCTGAATTTATATGGTGATCTCATTTTACCCGGCTATACTGTTTTTGATGGAGGGATATACTATAAAATAAATAAAGTACAGTTAGCACTTAATATCAATAATCTAACTGACTTAAAATACTGGATCGGACGGGGAAGAGCGACTACTGTTAATCCGGGTGCACCAAGAAATGTCATGTTCAGAATGGCCTATCTATTTTAAAAAGATTCACAATTAAAAATAAAACGGAAACCATAATCTTTTATCCTTTTATTTGCATCAACAATTCATTTGTAGCATCTGGCCCGGATTTATGCTTTCACAAAACCCGTTGCGTTTATTTCGATTCCGGTTTTCATATCCTCGCCAGTTACAAAACAGATTCGCTCTTTTTCTTCCCAGGGAGCCTTTGTTCCATCATGCCTCCAGCGACTGGATTTGAAATTCATAAAATGAAGATAGATGAACCGCCGGTCCTTGTCACGCTGATTGGTAATGATCCCGTTTTTATAGTACCAGACATCCGGCTGCATACTGTCAATTGTTCCATCTATCCAGGGAGCATGTACAAACGGAGTGGTATATTGATTTTTCAGATATAATTTTCTGATTTTTCGTTTCGATAGAAAACGGCTGAACCAGTTATCGGTTTTTAAGTTGTATTTTTTATGAAGACGATCCATAATCGTCGTACGGTAGGCATGCATCAAACCGTTTTCATCGATTCCAACAAACGCTTCATTCAGCAGAGCTTCTTTCCAATGATCAATTTTTTTATAGATGTTACGGTTGTAACGGTTGTTTTTGAAAAGGGCCAGGTGCCCTGTAATCCGAAGGGTACTGGCAGAAAAAACATCATATTTACTTAACAGGTCATCCGTATAAAACGACCGGATATCACCGAATAAAATATCCATATCGGTCCAGCCATAAAAATCATACGGTTTTAAAAGTTCCTTATGAATAAAACCGAACAAGGGGCGCAGATCACATATTTTATAACCATTTTGAGGCTGGAACGGGAAAGGAAGTTTCTCATTCACCAAAGCAACATACTCTTTGAAATGCATGTTATGAAAAATCAGATTGGGTGCGTGATATGCTTGTGTATTGCAATCTGTAAAAAATATAAAATCAATAGTAGGATTTTGTTTGAGTGTTTCAAAAAATAAATCTGTCCATTCGGGAAATTTACCAAAATAGGTGATCACAATACCAATATTTTTCATTCATTATATTTTCTGTAAATATAACAAACCTTATAAAATGAATGGCCATAATACATTTATGAGAGAAGCAATGAAATAAATAAAAGCCCCGGCTAAGGGGCTTTTCGGTTTTTACAACAGGATCTATTAATGGAAGAGAGCTACATTTTAATTAATTATTCACTACTATTTTTTCCTGAATCACCTTTGTTCCATCCATTGTCATGCTTAACAGGTATACTCCTGAAGCCAGTTTATAATCTTCAGGATTTAAATAAACAGTATATGAACCTTTGCTTTTGAACTGATCTTCTATGGTTTGTACCTTACCATTCATATCAATCAGGCTTAACCGGATGTGTGCATTGTCTTTTAAATCGTATTGCAGAAAAGAATTGTCAGTAACAGGATTACCGGAAATCAAATACGATAATTCCGTGTCCGATGAATTCAATTCAATTCCTGTTATTGTTTTTTGAATATCCCATG
>CAZMRM010000364.1:2858-4115 GCA_964568515.1 uncultured Chitinophaga sp.
ATGTTATTAAATAAACGTGATGTGTGACATGTGTAGCAATGCGAACCATCCCTGTTGTGTCGGTAAGTCTTGCCTGCAATTGATTTTTTCCTGTTATGCCCGCTGCTTTCAAAGTATAGGCCGAGCTGTTGCCGCTGACGCTTTTTCCATTTAACAGCCACTCTGTTTTAAGAGTGTTGGGAACAGGAAGAATTCCTTTTACAGAAAACTGCAGATCAGAATTATCCACTGAAAGCGTAGAAGCATTGGAAGGCAAATAACTATCATATGGTTTAACAAGACCATGCACTTTTTCGATGTGTGATTCCCTGCATACAGGACAAAACGTTTTTCCCAATACTTCCATCTTGCAATTATTGGTGGTTGGCTTAAACCAGCTAGAGGAGCCGGAATGCGGATACACACCAACCGTATTTACACCATTCCATACCTTCCATTTCACCGTCGATTCATTTCCATTGGAAGTCATGTTTGGCTTTGAATCTGTAGCATACTGACTGCCGGCCCAGTATTCATCAGCCAGATTTGAAAAAGAGTGTCCGCATTCATGAATTGCAATTTCGGAAGCAGAGCTTGCCATAGAAGAAACAGCATGTTGCCCCCCTGCTCCTCCATAATAAGAAGAATTTACAATCACAAGCGCCTGATCGTAATAAGGAGTATTAGCAGCTAACACATTTGTCACAGCAGCGTTTTTTGTAACAACCAGTAGCCGGTGGTATCCGCCTCCGCCGGCGTCGAATGCCGAACCAAAATAATTGTTTACAGTAGCGGTAGGTTGACTGCCACATGCATTATCACTTGAATTTCCGGCATGGCTTGCTCCACTTTGAGTCGAAATAACTTCTACTGCAAACACATTGAAATAATGTATATATTCTTTATAAGGACTTGTTTCGAAAAATTTGTTGTACACCGAATTCGCATCCGTTAGAAACTTTGTTTGCTCCGAAGAAGTGTATCCGTCTCCAAGAATGACCAGATTAACGCGATTGTTGGTTGGACCGGAATAAAGTAACGTATCCACTTTGAATTTTTGCGCATTTAAAAGCATCGCAGCCATACAGAAATAACCAGTAGTAAGAATTTTTTTCATTTTAAAGTGTGATTAAATGATTACAGATTGTTTCGATTTTTCCTTTTTCGGTTTTTGTTACAATTAACCGGCATATTTTTTCTTTTCCTTTTTGCATTCTAATGCTGTATTCTCTTTGTTTGAAATTTATATCCTTTAATTCTATGGTTCCATTTTCATTG
>CAZMRM010000365.1:0-4096 GCA_964568515.1 uncultured Chitinophaga sp.
CACAATTAAATTTCCCTAATACGATATTAGCCTCTGAAGGTGAAAGTACGCTAATTCAACCGGTAATTTTATGATAAAAAAATAGATTTTTGAAAAAGTAATGAATTAAAAACGTATTTTTGAACCGCTTATTTAAAATTAATCTAAATTAAAACAAGTGGAAAAGATTAGAATTACAATTGCTGATAGTCATTTTTTGAGTCGTAAAGGTTTAGCAGTAGTATTAAATGACAATACTGATTTTGTATTGGTGGCGGAGGCATTAAGTACCTCTGACTTGGTTAACCAATCAAAATTTTACGCACCGGATTTAATTATCATTGATTATACCTCTTCCAATTTTTCCATAGAAGGGCTTCAGCAAATTGTAAAAAAATATCCTTCCACTAAATTGTTAGCGATCACAGAGCCTTTACCGGCAGCCAAAATATCACAGGCGTTGAATACAGGTGTTATCAGCCATTTACTAAAAGACTGTGACCAGGATGAGATCGTGGAAGCGATTTATAAAACGGTAAAAGGTGAAAAATTCATGTGTGGTAAGATCGTAACAGATATTTTGCAGAATACAACAGATGCGAATACTTCTTCCTGCGAAGGGTTGAATATAAGTGAAAGAGAAATGGAGATCATAAAATTAGTAGCTGAAGGCTATTCTAACAAAGAAGTGGCGGATAAACTCTTTTTGAGTACACACACAGTAACTACTCATCGTAAAAATATCATGAACAAGCTAGGTGTTAACAATACCGCAGGACTGGTGCTGTTTGCCGTTCGTGAAAACCTGATTAGCCCTAACCATTTTCTATTTGCTTCTAACTGATTTCCGGTTATCATTTTTACTAATAAATACCATTATTTAGGTATTGTTGAATACCCCAATCAGGGATACTTTTGCCTACGTTATTTTAATTAATCTAAATCTAAATATTAAAAACGTATGACAACAAGTATCAATTTAAAAAAAATCTTAAAAATAACTGCGTTTATAGCAGTTGTAGCAACACTTGCAGTATCCTGCAAAAAGAAAGATAAAGATGAGGATCCCGTTGATGAAGAACCTGTGACCTATACGGTACCTACTACTTATAACTTCAGTTCTATTGATACTGTTGTTCCAAAACAAGCCATTGACATGTTAGGAGAGCTGACAGGTTATATCCGTAAAACACATGTAAATACAAATGCATTTACTTTGGACCTTCAAAAACAAAGAGATTACTATGCAAACACAAACAGTCCTTTCTCTGTTGCTTCTTTAAATACAAGCGGATTTAATTTAAAAGAAAAAACAAGCAATGCCTATGGTTTGCATGCAGCTTTTGATGCAGCTTTTAGTGATGCGGTTACAGCAAGTGTCAATTCAAATGTAAAGTATGATTCTACTACTGCCAGTGATGGTCACGCGGGTAAATTGATCAATGGTACACGTTACATCCTGGTTGATGCCAATGGTTTTGAATACAAAGAATTTATTGAAAAAAACATCATGGGAGCTGTATTTTACTTTCAAGCTACAACACTTTTGAATACTATAGCCAGTTTTGATAACACAACAGTAACAAATGGAACAACTGCTCAGGAACGTGCATGGGACAATGCATTTGCTTATTTTGGCGTACCTGTAAATTTCCCAGCTAACAAATCCGGTTTGAAAAATTGGGGCAGTTACTGTAACAGTGTAGATGTTGCTACAGGATCCAATGCAATCATAATGAATGCATTTTTGAAGGGACGTGCAGCCATTAGTAATAAAGATAATGCAGTAAGAGATGCAGCAAGAGATATTGTTGTGAAGGAATGGGAAAGAGTGTGCGCAGCTAAATTTATTTCTTATGTAAAAGGAGCAAAAGCAAATGTAACCACACCTGCAACTTTTAATCATAATTTATCAGAAGGGGTTGGCTTTATAAATTCTTTCAGATACAATACTGCGAAAACAATTTCAGATACTGATATCAATTTGTTGTTAAGCTATTTTCAAACAGGTGGTGTGGTCAACCTTTACAAAGTGACTCCTACTAACTTGGACAATGCCATCAATAAAATGGCAACGCTGTTTAATTTAGATGCAACGAAAATACCATAACAATTAATCAGGGTGGTCTGTTTAGCTAATTTAATTTATTTATAATTTTTAAATACGACCTGTAAAGCAGGTCGTATTTAATTTTTTTATCATGCGCAAAAGAAAATTTATAATTATTCTCTGTATAAGCCTGATAGGCCTATTGCTGGTACAATGCAAAAAAAAATCGGGGGAGGAAGATTTAAATTCTGATGAATCCTTTGATAAAGCAGGGATGCTGGCAAATATAAGTGATAACATTATTATGCCGGCCTATGCAAATCTGAAATTATCGATTGACAGCTTGTCGATTGGTACAGATACCTTTTTAAAGAGCCCTACAATAGCTAATTTGCAAGAACTTCAGTCTCTGTTCCTGAATGCATATGTTCGCTATGAATCTGTTTCAACTTTCGAGTTTGGACCTGCTGATGCCGAATTAATGCGAGCGAGTGTTAATATTTTTCCTTGTGACACAACAAAAATAAATACTAAAATTTCAACCGGTAATTTTGATTTATCCACAGTCAGTGATATTGATGTTAAAGGGTTTCCGGCGCTTGATTTTTTATTGTTTAGTAGTCCCAGCAATGTTATTCTGTCAAAATATACAAGTGCTCCTGATGCAAGTAATGCAAAGCGTTATCTCAGTATTGTTGTAAATGAATTGAAACACAAAACAGATGTAATAAATACCGGATGGAGCAGCAACGGCGGGAACTATTTGTCATCCTTTAAAAATAATTTAGGAAGCAGTGTAGGAAGTTCTCTTGGATTGTTGATTAATCAATTTAATTTTGATTATGAACTTTTAAAAAATGCCCGTATAGGAATTCCCTTGGGAAAGAAATCGTTGGGGACTACTTTTCCGGATAAAGTAGAAGCATTTTACAGTGGTAAATCATTGATGCTTGCAATGGAACAATTAAAAAGCATAGAAAATATTTATCTCGGAAGAGATTTGAAAGGAAACGACGGATTAGGATTTGACGATTACCTGACAGCATTAAATACGCAACATCCTTCCGGACCTTTGAATGAAGTAATTAAAAACAAAATCGCTGCTGCAAAAAAAGAATTAGCAAAATTTCAGGAAGAAACCCTTTCCAAATTAATTAAAGAGAACCCCGCTCAACTGGAAGCGGCTTACCTCGAAATTTTTCAGCTAACTGTATTGGTAAAGGTGGATATGCCTTCTGCATTTGGTGTGATGATTACATACGAGGATAACGATGGTGACTAAAAGGAATCTTGGTCAACGTTTTCGGGTTTTTATAGAAGAACCTGTATCCATTGCACCTTTAGCAGTTTTTCGTATTTTATTTGGTTTGATGATGCTGGCAAGCACCTTACGATTCACGTTAAACGGATGGATCTATAAACTCTACATCAAACCTGTTTTCTATTTTTCCTATTATGGCTTTGAATGGGTGAAACCGCTGGGTGATCCGGGAATGTACATTCTTTTTTTTGTAATGGGATTATCTGCCTTTTTTTTGGCAATTGGATTATTCTATCGTACAGCTGCTGTTATTTTCTTTATAACATTTACTTATATTGAGCTCATTGATAAAACAAATTACCTCAATCATTATTACTTTGTGAGTATCATTGCTTTCTTGCTGATTTTTATACCGGCAGGAAGCTATTTTTCATTGGATGCGATTCGTAATCCACAAAAAAGAATAACACATCTTCCTCGCTTGTTTGCTTTAATCATTCAATTACAGTTAGGGATCGTTTATTTTTATGCAGGACTTGCAAAGTTGAATGAGGATTGGTTATTTAATGCAATGCCCTTGCGTATTTGGTTGCCTGCCCACACGGATTTACCCTTGATAGGTACGTTTTTGGATAAGACCTGGATCGCCTACCTTTTTAGCTGGTTTGGTGCACTTTACGATTTAACGATCCCCTTCTTTTTATTATATAAGAGAACAAGGAGGGGGGCTTTTTTTTGTGTGGTTGCATTTCATTTAATGACTTTCTTTCTTTTTACTTCGACGAAATGAGCATCAATTTTTAGGA
>CAZMRM010000366.1:0-2755 GCA_964568515.1 uncultured Chitinophaga sp.
CCCTTCGTGTAATGTTACAACGGCCCAACATTGAAGTCGTTGCGATCAATGATTTAACAGATAGTAAAACGCTGGCACATCTTTTTAAATATGATTCGGTACATGGTGTCATAAAAAGTAATGTTTCTTTTGAAGAGAAGGCAATTGTTATAAATGGAAAAAGGATACCAGTGTACGCTGAAAAAGATCCTGCTGATTTACCATGGAAAGAACATGAAGTGGATATTGTGATCGAGTCAACGGGCTTCTTTTTAGACAAACAAGCTGCTGGAAAACATATTTCCGCAGGAGCAAAAAAAGTAATTATCTCTGCGCCTCCTTCGAGTAATGATATAAAGACAGTCGTGTTGGGAGTAAATGATGATATTCTATCGGCAGATGACATGATTATATCAAATGCCTCTTGTACAACGAATTGTGCTGCTCCCATGATTAAAGTATTAAATGAAAATTGGGGGTTGGAAGATGGTTATATTACAACTGTTCACTCCTATACAGGTGATCAACGCCTGCACGATGCTCCTCACAAGGATTTACGCAGAGCTCGTGCTGCGGCACTATCTATTGTTCCTACATCGACTGGAGCAGCAAAAGCCATTACAAAAATATTTCCGCAGCTGGAGGGAAAACTGGGTGGATGCGGAATGCGTGTTCCTGTTCCTGATGGATCATTGACTGATATAACTTGTGTGCTTACTAAACCGGCTACAGTTAAAGAAATTAATGCTGCATTTAAAAAAGCAGGTGAAACCCACTTAAAAGGTATTTTGGAATATACGGAAGATCCGATTGTTTCTATTGATATAGTTGGTAATCCACACTCTTGTATCTATGATGCTGAATTTACTTCAGTAATTGGAAATATGATTAAAGTGATAGGGTGGTATGATAATGAATTTGGGTATTCCAGCCGCTTAGCAGATTTGATCACCAAGCTTTCTGTTTATTCCTAAAAGAACAACAGAATAACTGTTGTTCCTTTAGGAATAATATTTTAATTCCAATTTATTTCCGTCAAATACAGCATAGGTATTGTAATTGACCCATTCTCCTAAATTCAGATATCGGCTATTTTCAGACAGTTTTATGTCAAGAGGGAGATGGCGGTGTCCAAAGATAAAATAATCATAGTGTTCTTTTTTTAATTCCTCCTTAGCAAAGGAAACCAGCCATTCTTTGTCTTCGCCTTTGAATTGCTCATCTTTGGGAGCATTGGATATACGGCTTTTATGTGACCAATAGTTGGCCATACGAATGGAAAAATTAGGGTGTAATCGTTCAAATAACCACTGGCAAAAGCGATTTGAAAATATACGTTTGATAAATTTATAACCTTTATCTCCGGGCCCTAATCCATCACCATGTCCGAGGAAGAATTTTTTACCATTATATATTTTTACAATAGGATCGCGATGGACCGTAACTCCTAATTCTTTTGGAAGATAATCAAACATCCACATATCATGATTGCCAGTAAACAGTGTAACCTTGATTCCGGCATCAGAAATTTCAGCAAGTTTTCCTAATAATCTTACAAAACCTTTAGGAACAGTATATTTATATTCAAACCAGAAGTCAAATAAATCTCCCATGAGATAAATTTCTTCTGCGTCTTTTTGTATTTCATTCAACCAACGTACAATTCTTTTTTCACGCATAAGACTTGCATCATAGCTGGGTGCACCTAAATGAAAATCGGATGCAAAATATATTTTTTTACTTTCTTTCAAACTACAAAGAAAAATTTCTGATTAAGTTAAAGGGATTAATAGAATTGAAATTAAGTACAAAGCGCACAGTTTCCAGATAGTTAACATTCCTGATCTTCTTATTATTTTTAAAATCTTCAGATATTAATAGTGGAAAAAATATTTCAAAAACATCTTTTCGTACTGAGATCGAAATCCCTGCATCAAATAGAATATCTTCCTTTAATCTACCATCAGTCGCAGTAATGCCTATGTCGGCAAACAGGTTTATTGGAAGTTTGATGTTTCCCAGCGATGATTTAATGTTCACAGCTGCCAGCCATTTACCTGTTTGTCCGATTGGTGAATAAAATTTAAATCCTCCATCGGTCTCTGTGAATTGATTCGCCAACACACCCTTCGTTTCTGTTCTGCCTAAAAAGATATCATCATACAAATAATCCTGACTTCCCGTTTGACCACTTAGCCTAAAACGATACGGTCCAGCATCAGTTATAGAAGTACCCAAAAATGTTCCTGCAAATAACCGAATATCGACACCTTTATTCTTACTTTTAAAATGATAAGAATAATGAACTGTTAATGATGTTTTTGCCATATTTTCTCCCTGTTGCACATTCGCCAGGATAGTATAAGGAACAATTACATCCTTCTTTGAAAAAATATACGAAAGGTCGTTAAAGTTGGAAGTTACACCAGTACGTGTGTGACTGACTGTGTTATTTTCAAATTTTTGTTTGTCGTACTCCTCAAATAGGGTGATGTTGCGGTATTTAACAGTATGTGTGAATGGACTTGTGGCTCTTCTCTTTTTGAATTCAAATGTGAGCTCAGGTGCAATTTTATTAAAATGCATAATGAATGGTACCGTTTCTTTTGCATATCTCGTACTGACAATACCCAGCTGAATGTGTTGAAATAAATTACCTTCGGTATAATGCGTGTAAGTTGCATGGCCATAACCGGCAATATTTTTAGTACCAAAGCTGTACATAGGCATCAACTCAAATTCAAATTTTTTGCGCGGAAGCAGGGAATTATAAAAT
>CAZMRM010000366.1:2765-4089 GCA_964568515.1 uncultured Chitinophaga sp.
CATCCATCTGTTGTAATTGTTCCAGCCGATTGCGGGTGACCAGAATAACTGGGTTTTGGTCGGGTTATTAAGACTACCGATAGCTTGTAGTTTGAGCGGTTCGACTCTTTTTAAAATTCCTGTTGTTCGAATCGTATTATTTTTTCTGTTGACTTCAGGTATATCTTCTGCAAAATCAATTTTAAAATAATCCACCTCTGAAGCAGGAAAGGTTAATGCTTGTTTACCTTTATAACCATTATAAATAACTTCACCAATTATTTTTTTATCTTTTATTCCTTGAATAAAAACAGGGCCTTTCACATCTCCATTATTTTTTACCCCAAGATCCCAGCTTCCATCTTTGTTTTTATGTGCAAAAGCAATCTTATAATCGAGTCGTTTGGTGGTATTAATTAATTCATCAAAGAACCAAGTCAAATCTTTTCCAGAGACTTCTTCCATTATTTTTTTTAAATCGGATGGTTGTGGATGTTTGAATTTCCATTCATTAAAATAACGTTGCATAGCTTCATCCAGTTTTTTTTCACCAATATAACTCATCAAATAATTAAAAATGAGAGCTGTTTTTTCATAAACGATAGCCCCATAATTAAGATCTGTAAAATTATAAGCAGGGCTTTCAATAGGCTGATCTGTATAGGTTGCAGCGGAGATCATATAAGTAAGATAGAGTTCAGCTCTATGTTTATACCTGGAAAGATCAAGACGTTTGGCAACTTTTGATCCGGAAAAGCTGCCCAATAATTTTTGATCAGGATATTTTATCTCGGCATATCGCAGTTCATTGAATGAATTAATACCTTCATCCAACCAGGGATGCATGCGTTCATTAGAACCGAGCATGCCGTAAAACCAATTGTGGCCAACCTCGTGTGTTATCACATCATCCAGTCTGAAAGCACTGTGGGCGGTTCCTATCACAGTAATATTGGGATACTCCATACCGGTTCCAGCGGTTATTGTTCCATCTACAGCAGTACAATGATTGTAAGGATAATCACCGTTCCAAAGAGAGTAGTAGTAAAGAGCATCATTGATATAAGAAATACTTTTTTTCCAAAGATCAGCTTCTGTATTTGTAAAGAACGCCCAGGTATTCACTTTGTGTTTGGTGTGAGGTGTTTCAATTTCTCCTTTCAGGACGTGATAGCGTTTATCGCAGAACCAAGCAAAGTCATGTACATTTATTTGTTTGAATTGTAATGTCTTGGTTTCCGAATCGGAAGCAGGGAAACTCAGGTCCTTCGAGTCAAAAGAAGAAATTGCTTCTGTTTCTGCGACCTTTTGATTTAGCCATTCTATTTCTTTTTCACCGTTAACA
>CAZMRM010000367.1:0-1363 GCA_964568515.1 uncultured Chitinophaga sp.
ATTGGCTGTATGACAAGCCAATTCGCCTCCGTTTTCAACTATTTTTTTTAATTGACTGTGATCAAAATAAGGCACATTTTTATTATCATCAGCAGGTAAATCCAGACAAACATAATACGTTGCGTTGAAGCCATATTTGTTTAAAATTTTAGCTCCATTTAAAATAGCAGTATCATGAATATCATCGAAAGAGAAGGAAATGATGGCTTCAGAAAGATTTAAAGGCAATCTCTTTTGAATTAAAATACAAGCAATTGCTCTTTTAATTTTATAAAATAATTTCACGGTTTATTCGGGATTATTGGTTTTCAAGTTTCATCGGGTCAAGCTGGGGAAAACAATTGGTAACAATATACTTCAAAAACATATAAGACTATTTATTTTAGCTTTGATACAAAACTAATTCATTTTTTCATCCGATTTTTTAAGACTTAACAAACGGCTTGCTTTATTGTATGAACGGCCAGAACATATGATCATTAAAAAAGACGCATTCAGGCGATACATCTACAAAAAAACATGTTTCATCAGACAATATGTATACTTGAGCCTGTGCAATTTATCGCTACTGAATGATCACTGTTTTTATACCGGATAATTTAATGGTTCAATAATAAACTCCTTATCATTTTCTTTCAATAGATTTTATTAACAAGGAAATTCATACGGGAGGCCCTATTCTTACTATACCAGGCAATGGGTTGCTACAGGATTGGGGTATAAGCAGATGAACTGATCATCAATTTCATTTTCATGTATAGTTGAGGTCGGATGGTTGAGGTCCTGCACATTCCATAAGCAGTATAGCTCGTATGGTTGAATTATCCCACCACTGCCTGTGCTCTTCGTTAACAGTATTTCCATCAATAGATCCCATAAAAAAGATGTTTAGAAGAACATCTTTTACTTAACGGATTGATTTTATTGAAATTCAATTCAGTGTTTTAATTTTATCTTCTATTTTTATGGATAAGTCTAATGGATTGGCTACTTTTTCTTTTAAAAGAGCCATTTTAACTACATCAATCATTTGTTCCACATAATAGAATTTAAGATCTTTTATGTATTCTTTTTTAATTTCCAACACATCTTTTTTATTGTCAACCGAAAGAATTATTTCTTTAATACCGGCTCTTTTTGCAGCCAGTATCTTTTCTTTGATTCCTCCTACTGCCAGCACTCTTCCACGTAGTGTAATTTCTCCGGTCATTGCCAGATGTTTTTTTACTTTACGTTGGGTAAAGGCAGAAGCAATTGCTGTTAGCATGGTAATACCGGCAGAAGGCCCATCTTTAGGTGTTGCTCCTTCAGGCACATGGATGTGTACATTCCATTTATCGAACACTTCGGGTTTAAGTCCTAA
>CAZMRM010000367.1:1373-2188 GCA_964568515.1 uncultured Chitinophaga sp.
TCCTAAAATAGAACTGTGCGATTTTAAATATTCCAAAGCAATGATCGCGGATTCTTTCATTACATCTCCCAGGTTTCCGGTCAATGTTAATTTTCCACTGCCACGGGTGATGCTTGTTTCTATGAACAAAATATCGCCTCCAACACTGGTCCAGGCTAAGCCGGTAACAACTCCCGCAACATCATTTCCCTGATAACGATCCTTTGCATGAGCAGGTCCGAGAATTTTAACCAAATCCTTTTCAGCAACATTTACACTGTATTTTTGTTCCATTGCAAGTGATTTTGCTGCATTACGAACAATTTTAGCAATTACTTTTTCCAACCCTCTTACACCCGATTCCCGTGTATAATTTTCGATGATGTATTCCAATACATTTTTATCAATGAAAAGCTCTTCTTTTTTAAGGCCCTGTTCTTCCAATTGCTTTGGAAGAAGGTGCCGCTTGGCTATTTCCATTTTTTCTTCAATGGTATAACCCGTTATTTCAATAATCTCCATACGATCTCTCAAAGCAGGTTGTATGGAACTTCATGAATTTGCTGTTGCTATGAACATTACTTTGGAAAGGTCATAATCCAGCTCCAGATAATTGTCGTAAAAAGCTGAATTTTGTTCAGGATCCAACACTTCCAATAATGCGGAAGAAGGATCGCCGTGAAAATCATTTCCAACTTTATCTATTTCGTCAAGAATAAAAACAGGATTGGAGGATCCTGATTTTTTGATGTTCTGAAGTATACGTCCGGGCATTGCTCCAATATAGGTTTTCCGGTGACCACGTATTTCTGCTTCATCCCTTAATCCGCCCAGAC
>CAZMRM010000367.1:2198-4071 GCA_964568515.1 uncultured Chitinophaga sp.
CTTTCTGCTATGCTTTTTCCCAAAGACGTTTTTCCAACTCCTGGAGGGCCATACAAACAAAGAATAGGCGATTTCATATTTCCCTTTAATTTCAAAACGGCCAAATGTTCAAGGATACGCTCCTTTACTTTTTCCATTCCAAAATGATCCTTATTCAATACCTTTTCTGCACGCTTCAGGTTAAAATTATCGGTAGTATTATCACCCCAGGGTAAATCCAGCAATACTTCCAAATAATTGGTTTGAATAGAGTATTCGGCTGCATTCGGATTCATACGTTCCAACTTACCAATAGCCTTATCAAAAGCGGTGGCTACTTCTGTGTTCCATTTCTTTGTTTTGGCCTTTTCCTTCATCTCCTGGATATCCTGGGTAAAATTATTTTCACCCAATTCTTCCTGAATTGTTTTCATTTGCTGATGAAGAAAATAATCACGTTGCTGTTTATCAAGATCTACTTTCACTTTTGATTGGATCTGGCTTTTTAGCTCCAGCATTTGCAGTTCTTTGGTAAGATTAGCCAACACCAATGTTGCTCTTTCTTTCAGATCCAATACTTCCAGCATCTTTTGCTTTTCAGCAACCGGTGCATTCATGTTGGATGAAATGAAGTTGATTAAAAAGGATGGACTTTCAATATTTCTCAGTGCAAACCCGGCTTCACTGGGAATGTTCGGACTAAATTTTACAATCTGAAGAGCAAGATCCTTTAGGGAGGAAACAACCGCAATAAACTCCTGATCGTCTTTTTTAGGCTTGGTTTCCGTAAAAGGTGTTATCGATGCTTTGATATAAGGATCGGTTTGTTTTATTTCATTGAGCTCAAAACGACGTTTACCTTGGATAATAACAGTGGTATTTCCATCCGGCATACGCAGCATCTTTATAATATTAGCAACAGTTCCTATTTTATTGAGATCCTCGATTGCAGGATCTTCCACCGTATCATTCTTCTGAGAAACAACACCGATCGTTTTATCTCCTTTATAGGCATCTTTAATAAGGTTGATCGATTTGTCCCTTCCAACGGTAATAGGAATCACAACACCAGGGAATAAAACAGTATTTCGTAAAGGCAGAATTAATAAATCATCTGGCACTTTTTCAGAGTTCATCTGATCTTCATCTTCAGAAGAAAGGAGTGGAATAAACTCGGTATCATCTTCAATTATATTATCGCGAAACATTGGTACCAAGCCATTTAGGTCAAAATTATCTGTCATTTCCGTCTAAGATTAGTCTTCGTTTAAAATAAATCAGTCAAGATTTTCAATCGTTATGCCAAGCAAGTATTAAGGACAATTTGACACTATTCACGGTGCCAGTAAATTTTTAAAACGCAAATAAACGGTAATAGTTACGCTGTCGTGAGTTCAAATATATGAGTAAGTATTTTCTGTTCTTCTTCATCAAAAATCATCCCTCTTCTTTCAAAAACACGGCTGGCTACTTCGAATGCATTTGTGAGTTTATAAACTGTAGAACCAGCTGCACCTCCCCATGAAAAAGACGGAATATGTGTTGCCGGAAAACCTGCACCAAATATATTGGCATTTATACCCACCACTGTTCCGGTATTAAACATCGTATTGATTCCGCACTTACTATGATCGCCCATGATCAAACCACAAAAAGTCAAACCTGTTGGAACATAATCATTTTTACCGTAGTTCCACAATTTTACAATACCATAATTATTTTTCAGGTTGGAATTATTGGTATCTGCTCCAAGATTGCACCATTCGCCAATTACAGAATTTCCAAGAAAACCATCATGAGCTTTATTGGAAAATCCAAATATTACCGAGTTATTTACTTCTCCTCCCACTTTACTTTGCGGTCCTATCGTAGTTGCACCATAAATTTTTGTTCC
>CAZMRM010000368.1:0-642 GCA_964568515.1 uncultured Chitinophaga sp.
GCAGGAATAAATGATGAGCAAATAAATTAGACCAAGGATATTCTGTTACTACCCGAATATTTAAACGGTATTTCGGATCAGCACATGCATAAGAATCACGTACATAGATCTCTTTTCCAGCTAAATAAGCAGTCATACGATTGTATAACGTGTCAAATTTAGAAGGATCAAACTTATAATTTACATCCCCCCACCAAATAGAATCTCTGGTTTTTTCATCTGCAACAATAAATTTATCTTTTGGCGAGCGACCGGTAAATTCACCTGTATCTACTGCCAAAGCGCCTGTGTCTGTAAGCATTCCTTCTCCTCTGATGATCGTTTCTTCTACAAGTTCTGCTACATTTAAATTCCAGTAGGCGGCTGATACATTTCCTAAACCTAAACTTGCAATACTTGCATTTTTGGCTTTTATTCCAAATTCGTTCATTTGTTTTGTTTTTGGTTAATAGATTTTAGCTAAATTAATAGTTTTAAAGCGCACAAAGGTAATGATAATAGGCCATTCAGCTTACAAAAAAGAAGAACAACAATAATGTTTTTTAAAGCACATATCATGCAAAAAATGATTGCAATTTATTGTATTTCAGTAAAATAAGGTACATTTAAATTAAGCTTGAGTGTGCTAATCGTGGGGATGAT
>CAZMRM010000368.1:652-3544 GCA_964568515.1 uncultured Chitinophaga sp.
AATAAAGTATCGGAAATAGGTATATAAATCAGAATGGTTAAATATACGGCATTTCACTAGACTTTGCTAAGATACGAATTCTGCCAAATTATACAATTTATTGTATTTTTCTTTTACAGAATTCATAAAAAACGAAAAATTCAGTTTCTCACCTGTTATAGAAATACATAATTCTTCCGCGGTATAATATTTACCATGTATATGTACTTTTTTACGTAACCAATTCAAAAGGGGGGTTAAATTCCCGGATTCAATTTCATTTTCCAGTTGTGGAATCTCTTTTTTAGCTTGAGCATAAAATTGTGATGCATAAAAACTTCCTAATGAATAAGTTGGGAAATATCCAAAGCTGCCATGACTCCAATGGATATCCTGTAAAACCCCTGTGGTATCATTAAGCACATTTATTCCCAAATACTCTTTATACTTTTTATTCCAAACACCAGGCAAGTCGTTTACCTCTACGCTTCCTTCGATTAATGCTTTTTCAATTTCAAAACGAATCAGAATGTGTGTATGATAAGTTAATTCATCTGCGGCTGTCCGTATGAGTGAAGGTTTAACAATATTTATGGCCTTATAAAAATCAATAACGGACACATTTTCAAATTGCTGAGGAAACACTTTTTGGATCTTCGGAAAGTTGGATTTCCAATATTCTAAACTTCGTCCCACACAATTTTCCCACAAACGGGATTGGGATTCATGAATGCCAAGGGAAATTGGTTGACCGGATGGTAATCCGTACTCAGTTGAAGGCAATCCTTGCTCATACAGGGCGTGTCCGCCTTCATGAATGCAGCTCCAGATCATTTCATGAAAATCATTTTCAGAAATACGGGTAGTTACTCTCACATCCTCAGCATTGAAACTTGTTGTAAAGGGATGGGTGGATAAATCCTGTCTTCCTGAATCAAAATTAAATCCCATCTGTTTTAATAAGTCCATTCCGATTTGCCATTGTTTATCCTTTTCAAAATGCTGGTACATAAAAGCATCTTCATTTTGAGAAGCCGTTTTAATTTTCTGTATGTACGGTACCAGCTGATTTCTAACATCAGCGAATAAAACCTCTAAATCCGCTGTTTTAATTCCAGGCTCATATTGATCCAATAAGGCATCGTAAGGATGGTTGGTGTAAGAGAGTAGTTTACATTCCTGTCGTTTTAGGTGTACGAGCTTTTCAAGGGATGGAGCATAGAGGCTAAAATCATTTTTTTCTTTTGCTGTTTGCCAGGCCTGAAAGGTTTCCGAAATCGATTTGCTAAGCTCTTCAACAAAAGCAGTCGTGTACTTTTTATTTTGATTGAAATCTTTCAGAGAGTTTTTTACATTTCTTTTTTGTGGCTCACTTAAACCGGCATCAAAACTAAGTTTATTCAAAACATCTTCGAGCTGGGGCGAAGTAGAAAGTTCATGAGCAATGCCGGAGAGAGTCGACAGTTGTTGTGCTCTTTTTTCAGCGCCTTTGGGTGGCATGTACGTTTCCTGGTCCCAATTTAAGACACTTGCGGCATATTGAACATCCGCGATCTTACGCATAAGACGGAGATATAAATTATAGTTTGTCATATAAGCAATTCTTCTTTCGTTAGAAATGTAATTATTTATTTTTAATCCCTGCAATAGCAATCAATACCCATCCAAAAACAAAGAATAGTCCCCCGATAGGAGTAACCGGTCCAAGCCAGTGAACATTTTCCAGCCCCATCAATTTGGAGGTAGAAAGAATATAGATGGATCCTGAAAAGAGTAAGATGCCAATCATAAAAAAATAAGATGCTGCTGAAATTAATTTAGTATGAAATTTTTCCAGCAGGAATGCGATAGCCAATAATGCAATCGTGTGATACAGCTGATAACGAACCGCCGTATCAAAGGACTGCAGATTGGTCTCTGTAATTAAACCTGTTTCCAATTTGGACTTTAATCCATGAGCACCCATCGCTCCAAGTGATACAGCAATAGCACCAGAAAATCCGCTAAATAAAAGAAGTCGTTTTTGCATGTTTAAAAATATCATGATTTTATAGTTCCTTCATACTAATAGAAGTGTTTACAATTCTTTCATCATCCGTATAGTACAAGCAAAATGTCCGGTACATTGTGATAAATAATTGAAATCCGGTATCTTCTTAATTTTACGAATATGGAATACCCATTCGGTTAATAGGTAGGGGCAAAGTTATACATGCATTTGATTTTTTTAAAGAGAAATACAATAAATAGTTTTATTTTCGAACGATAATCAACTAATTTATGAAAAACATTCTGGTAATTGGTGCTGGTCGTTCATCTACCTCATTGATCCAATATCTTTTAACCAATTCGGAAAAAGAGAACTGGCGTATTACTGTTGGTGACATTGCAATGGAAATGGTCCAACAAAAAACCAAAAATCACAAAAATGCAAGAGCCCTTGTATTTGATATTCATAATGAGCAGCAGCGAAGAGAAGAGATACAAAAAGCAGATCTTGTTATTTCCATGTTGCCTGCCTTCTTGCATATGAATGTGGCAAAGGATTGTGTGGAATTTAAAAAGCACATGGCCACCGCTTCTTATGTTTCCAGTGAAATGGGAGCATTAAATGATGCAGCCAAAGAAGCTGGTATCATTCTGATGAATGAAATCGGATTGGACCCGGGAATTGATCATGCTTCTGCCATGAAAATAATTGATCACATCCATGCAGACGGGGGAGAACTGACCGTATTTAAATCCTATTGCGGAGGTCTGGTTGCACCAGAGTTTAACACAAATCCATGGGGATATAAATTTTCATGGAATCCAAGAAATGTGGTTTTGGCAGGTCAGGGAACTGCACGTTTTATAGAACAGGGAGCTTATAAATATATACCTTATAATCGATTGTTTACGCAAATAGAAACA
>CAZMRM010000368.1:3554-4033 GCA_964568515.1 uncultured Chitinophaga sp.
GTAGAGGGCTATGGAAAGTTTGATGGTTATGCTAACCGGGATTCATTGTCTTATAGAAAGTTATACAACATAAATACTGTCCCAACAATGTTAAGAGGCACGCTGCGCATGCCTGGTTTTTGTAAAGCGTGGAATGTATTAGTAAAGTTAGGGTTAACAGATGACTCCTACAACGTAGAAGCTTCGGAAAGATTGACTTATGGTCAATTATTGGAATCATATCTTCCAAAGGGGCCTCAATCATTGAAAGACAAGCTTACATTGTTCATGGGGCAAGAGATGGATAATGAGACCTGGAAAAAAATAGAATGGTTGGACTTAACGGGGGATCGTAAAATCAGGCTTTCCAATGCCACACCTGCACAGATTTTACAGGATTTGCTGGAAGAAAAATGGAAATTGAATGAAGAGGATAAAGATATGATCGTTATGCAGCATCATATTGAATTCATTAACAAAAATAAGGAGTTTAAAAAAAT
>CAZMRM010000369.1:0-4030 GCA_964568515.1 uncultured Chitinophaga sp.
ATTAGCAGATTATGGCTTTGCACCCGGAGGCTCCGGAACCTCTACCTATGGCTATATACGTTTAAGTGATGTTACCATGGATGATAGCGGACCGGCAAATAAAAGCCCGATTTCCAAAGCGGCTATCCAATTTGCACGCATCAATACGCCACGTCAGGCCTACAACAATTCTTATAACCCCGATCCGGATAAGGTGAGCATCGAATCGGTTGTGAAATCGCTGGCAGATGCAGGTTTTATAAAAAATATCATTGCCACTTTTCAGGGAGCAAATGGACATCTATACGATAATAATGGTGATGGATGCGGAAGGGATGTAAGCCTTAATAAATCCTGGATACGGTTATTAAATCCAAATCAAAAAAAACTGGGTGGCGGTGTACGTGTTAAAAAAATTACAATTTCGGATAACTGGGGAAGTATGGTCAGTGATGCGACACAAACTTTTGCTTATGGCCAGGAATACGATTATACAAAAACAGAGAATGGAAAATTGATCAGCTCCGGGGTTGCTTCTTATGAACCGTTGGTGGGTGGTGATGAGAATCCATTCAGAACCCCCATTGCCTTCAGTCAGAAATTTAAACTGGCGGCAGATTATAATTTTTTCCAGGAAGAACCGTTCGGAGAAACATTTTTTCCTTCTGCCAGTGTAGGTTACAGTCAGGTAACAGTCAAAAGTTTACAGCATGCAAATGTGGAACGTCATGCAACGGGTCATGTCGTGAACGAGTTTTATACGGCAAGAGATTATCCGGTGATCACCAACAGAACTCCTGTTGATCCTCAACCTAAAAAAACAGGTGTCGTTGTTAAACTTTTAAGCATGAAATTAAAAGATTTTATGACAGCAAGCCAGGGGTTTTCAATAGAGCTGAATGACATGCATGGCAAGCCTAAAATGACCAAAGTATTTGCTGAACGTCAGAATGAATTTATATCCGCTGTTGAGTACAAATACAAATCTGTTGGTAATAAGCTGGACAACACTGCCATGGTGATTAATAAAGATGGCAGCATACAAAATTCGACTGTTGGAATTGATTATGATTTTGTTGCAGATATGCGTGAACAACGTACCGATGTTGTGAATGCGGGTCTTCAGGTGAATTTATACGGCTTTTTAGTGGCTGTGGTTCCCGTAGTGATACCACCCATTTTGCCAACATACTCCAGCGAAGAAACACGATTCCGTTCCGCAACTGTTACAAAGGTGATCAATCATTTTGGTTTGCTGGAAGAAACAATTGCTTATGATCTGGGATCTGTTGTATCCACTAAAAACCTGGCCTATGATTCTGAAACGGGAGAAGTGGTATTGACAAAAACAAAGAACGATTTCAATGATGAAATTTATTCATTTGACTATCCTTCGCATTTGGCCTATAACAGAATGGGACCCGGATATAAAAATATAAGTACGGTCTTAAGTCAGGCGGATGGGTTGGTATTCGCTTCTTCCGGTAAAATAACCGATCCGACCAATACGCTGGTTCCGGGTGATGAAATTCAGATCACCGGCACAGTACCTGCGGATACAAGGTTCTGGATCAGCAAGAGTAAAATAAATGGTGATCTGTATGCGATTGATAAGAATGGAGTACCTGTTCCGTTTACAGGGGATTATTCCATCAAGATCATTCGTTCCGGACGGAGAAACCAACAAAGTTTTTCAGTCGGTAAATTTACCTCACTGCTTAATCCGATCGATAAAAACAATGATCAGATTTATGATACACAGTTAAGCCCGTTTGATGAAAGTTATCAGATATTGAATGCAAGTGCCGTCAAATATTCGGAAGTATGGAGAACATTCTGCAAATGTGGTATTGATCCGGAAGAATATCCTGGTAATCCATATCTGAGAGGGGTTTTAGGGAACTGGAGGATGAAACGTTCCTATGCATTTTTAAGTGACCGGAATCAAACCAAATTGAATAACAATTCCAATATCCGTAAGGATGGAACATTCAATTTCTTCCGCCAGTTCTGGTCGGTTAATAATTCAAATGACTGGACCGCACCAGACGATCTTACTTCTCCGGATCCGAACTGGACATGGTCTTCGGAAGTTACCGAGTATAGTCCTTACAGTCCGGAAATAGAAAATCGTGATGCCCTGAACCGTTTCTCAGCTGCGGTATTTGGTTACAATAACTCTTTGCCTACGGCTGTAGGAAGTAATACACGTTATAAGCAATTGGCGAATGACAACTTTGAAGATTATGAATTTGATGATTGTCCACAGGATCATTTTAGTTTTGAGCCCTTTGTGGGTAGCGGTGGTTACATCATCAGTACAACAGAGGCACATACAGGAAAAAGATCCATCAAAATTCCTGCAGGAGGAAGTGTGGAGTTAACCAAAACAATCATTCAGTGTGATGGAAATACAGGTAACGACAGTGGTGTGGGAGAAGGTAATGAATGATAAAATGATTTTTATAAAATAATAAACTAACTAATAGTTATTCCCAATGAAAAAGCGGATCCAACCCTTACTATTAAACTATTCATACACACTGCTGTTTGTACTGTCATTCTTTGTCTTCAAGACATCCACTGCACAAGAGCTATCTGCAATAACGATTGAAAAAATGTCACTGATACCATCCGATCAGTGCAGTGGTTCCAGGAAATGCTATTTTTTAAAACTGGATCTGAATCATCTGCAGCAAGGGAAAAAACTATATGTTTTGTTTGGTTCGGAAATCTATGCCGGTGATGTATTAACAAGTACCGGAAACATCACACATTCGGGAAACACCAGTTCATTAAATTTTAATGGTAAAACCTATTCGCTTTGTGAACACGATGTAATGGTTCAGATTGAAGTGCTGAATTCATACTTTCCGACCATGAAATGCATCACGGCTTATATAGAAGATAACGATGGAAAGTTGACGAATAAAGTGAATTATATTTTTCCAAATTAGAGTTAACGATCTCAACAAGGCAAACATTTTAAAAATATTTACTTTAATAAAACTGATTCGATGAAAATTAAAATATATATACTGCTGATTGGAATTATTTTCTTTATGAAACCAATAACCGGAAGCGCGCAGTGTGGATCTTATTATGTCAACTATATAATCCCATGCCATGGGGTAGAGTTTCCTCCAAGTGGCATAGTGGTCTCTTTTAACTCTTATGGCGGAATAGCTGCCCAACAATATGAAGAATATACCTGGAATTTTGGCGATGGCACTCCAACAGTGTCAACAGGAGAAAGCAGAGGAACACATCACACGTATGCGCTTGAAGGAACATATACACTTACGTATACTTATATTCCTCCTCCCGGTTCAGGATGTCCGGTAGTTACATTATACAAAACGATTGTTGTACATAAAAATGACATTTATTTAGCCAGTAACCATGATACCGTTTTAAAAAATACACCCATTACACTTACGTTTTCCCAGATGTTTACCTGGTCACCACCGATGACATCAACATATTTTATTGAAATAGATTCAAGTATTTTATTTTCCGGTGTAACAAGTCCATACACCTGGACACCAACTACATCTGGAAACCATCAAATAGTGCTTATTTCGTCTATAAGCGAATACTGCTATACAACGGATACGATTTATGTGATGGTATTAGACAGTTGTCCTGTTTGTGATACGACTGGTATCGCGGCCATTGGTCCGGTTTGTAATGAACGAAGAACCCAGTTTGTAAACAAAAATGCCGGTTGTAATGAAATACCTGGTCCGGGTTACGCCATTAATTATGAATGGGATTTTGGTGATGGCACAACGGGTAGCGGATTTGCTCCCTGGCATGTATACAGTTCACCGGGAACCTATCATGTTTCCTGTACCTATTCCATCATTGGCAATTGTCCGCATACAGATGTACTAACAGTTGTTGTCAATACGTGTGATCCTCCTCCCTGTGAAGACTGTATAGGTTCCTTTGCACCCACACCGGGAACATACATAGTAAGTACCTGGGTGAAGCAGGCGGATGGCGAAAACCTGCTTACCTATGATAAGGCGGCAGTGAAAATCACGTG
>CAZMRM010000370.1:0-3145 GCA_964568515.1 uncultured Chitinophaga sp.
AACAGGACAAAGTGGTTCAGTAACACTGCCTGGAAATAAATGGTTGCTGGTTTGTGCAGGCGGCTTCGATTCCACTTACATACACCAAACCGAATTATACGATCCCGTTGATTTACCATCTGGTATAGAGGAAAAAGAAAACTCATTGCCATTTTCACTTCTTCAAAATACGCCCAATCCATTCAATAATCAGACAACCATTCAGTATACCATTCATTCAAACACTGAACATATTACAATCACGATTCATGATACGGAAGGGCGTCTAATCGCCACACTGTTGGATGAAAAACAAAAAACAGGTAGCTATTCCCTAAACTACACTTCTCATCTGACAGCAGGTGTTTACTACTACAAAGTAACGGCCGGCAGGTATACCCAGGTAAAGAAGATGATTTATGTGAATTAGTAACCAATAAGCAATTTGGCAATGTGAACCGGTTACCGACTTTGAATTTAGAACGATCCGCTGTTTAGGGGACTGAAACAGATGAATAATTACTAACTTTCATAAGAATGAAATCAGTTACATTGCTAATTTTGCTTAAACATTAAGTGACTATCGGATGTCTGTACAATGGAGCGTGCACACGCTTTTCTGAAAAATTTTTCTGTACCGGTATAAACATTCGATGGTTACTAAATATCATTCATGAAACGTATTTATTATCATATCCTGTTTTGGCTGGTCTATTTGACCTTACAGGTTTACATTGAAGTTTCCTGGATCATTTCCAACTATCCGGAATTACCCTTATGGAAGCAGTTCTTAAATGGTGTAATGGCAGAAATACTTATGTTTTGTATTAAGGTCCCGTTCATCTATACTTCTTTTTTTATTATCCGTTACTATACTCTTGAACGAAAAAAAAACAGTACCGCACTATTATTATTACTTCTGTTATTTATTGTTGCTACACTGTTAAGTCATTTATGTGTTATTGAGATTGTTTTTCCTTATTTGTACAAGGATCATTTATTCCGTCCATTTTTTTCCAGCAGGATATTCAATTCATTTTTTGACCTGATCTTTATTGCTGGAATTGCAAATGCCATTAAACAATACCGTTCTCAGGTTGTTTTACGCGAACAGGAAAAGAATCTTATACAAGAAAAACTAACTGCCGAACTTATATTTTTAAAAGCACAAATTAATCCCCATTTTCTGTTTAACACGCTCAATAGTTTATATGCACTGGCCAGAAAAAAATCCGATCAGACAGAACATGTCATTTTAAAGCTATCATCGTTGTTACGATTTATTTTGTATGAAGCAGAAAAAACAAGCATTTCTGTTTCACAGGAGATAAGCATTCTTGAAAATTACATAGAACTGGAACAAATACGTTACGAAAATAAACTTTCCATTCGTTTTGAAAAAAGCATAGAAGATGATCATTTTCACATTACTCCTTTATTACTTTTGCCTTTTGTTGAAAATGCTTTTAAGCATGGTCCTGCAGAAACCAGGAATGATAGTAAAATTGTAATAAAATTACTGGTGAAAAAAGAAGGGGAACTGCAGTTCGTTGTACAGAACACCACAGAAAATGAACCAACAGAAATTGTAGAGAATATCGGGTTAAAAAATGTTCATCGCCAGCTTGCATTGTTGTACCCGGAACATCAGCTGCATATTTCAAATAGGGAATATATTTTTAAAATTGATTTAAGAATTAAACTAAAGAAGGAATGATAAAATACAGCTGTATTGTGGTTGAGGATGAACCATTAGCCATTGAAATCATGCAAGATTATATCCACCAGGTTCCTTTCCTGGTACTAAAGAAAGTATGTACCGATGCACTCGAAGCATTAGAAATTCTGCATTCAGAAAAAATTGATCTGATTTTTCTCGATATCCATTTACCTAAATTAAAAGGGTTTGATTTCCTGACGATACTAAAGCATTCTCCAAAAGTTATTATTACCACGGCTTATCATCAATACGCTTTAAAAGGTTATGATTTTAATGTAGTGGATTACCTGCTTAAACCCATTGATCTCAAACGATTCCTGATGGCGGTAAATAAGATTAATACCATTGCCGACAATATGGAAATCCAAACTATTACTACAGAAAGAGCACATTATTTTTTTAATACAGGAAAGAAAAAAGTTAAAATATTTTTGGATGAAATCTTATACATAGAGGCTCAGAAAGAGTATATCAAGATTATCACTACCACTAAATCGCTAGTTACTAAATTCTCGTTAAGCACATTGGAGCCCCTCTTACCAGATAATGATTTTATAAGGATTCATCGCTCTTTTATTGTGTCCAAAAATAAAATAGAATCGTATAGCATTCATGATGTAGATGTAGGAGGGAAATTAATTCCTATTGGTCGTAATTACAAGGAATTTGTGCAATCACATATTTCGCAACAAAAGCAGGGACCATCCATCATCAGGCATTAGGGTTAATTTTTGAAATTCGAGATGGATCTGGTAAAAAATTTCAGATATTCCTGTATTCTGTTTTCGGATGCCCCCTCTTGTTCTTCTTTAATACTTCTTGCATAAATCACTTTCCAGTTGGCGGTATTTAAAAAATGATTGGTAGCGGTGGTACCAACCACAGTATAGTAATAGGTAAGTTCGTCAAGAAATTTTTTTATAATCTCACCAAAGTTTTCATTATCCTGTTCCAGTTCCTTTGAACGCTTAAATTTGAGTGTATTGTTAACTTCTGTCCAGTGTTCATACATTAAATTTAGGGTCCAATCCGGTAAAAGGCAAAACGTATAAGTTTTATCAAGACAAAATCCTTTATCATAATGAAAAGTTTTTACCTGCCATTCAATACTCTTCTGATCAAAGCAGGTCCTTATTTGTAATTCAATGTTTTCTTTTTGGAAAGGGCTAAAATTTTCCAAAAGCAGAAACGTGAATTTTAATAAATTTTCCTTATTCAAGTCAGTAGGGAAAATAATACAACCGTTTACATGAAGTCCTTCTCCAAAATCAAAAGCCTTTTCCATTATAATCAATTTTTTTTAATTCTCACTATCAATTATCCGAAATTAACGATTTGTTAAGGTATTTTTTTTAACAGAAACCTCATTTTATTAAACATCAATAGTTTATAACTTTCAAAAAGAGAGAAACCATGTTTCTTTCAATAAATTTGAGAATAGCAACA
>CAZMRM010000370.1:3155-3982 GCA_964568515.1 uncultured Chitinophaga sp.
GCATTGATCTGTAAATATGAAAAAATGTAGAAATGGATAATCAGAGGCAAAAAAATGCAGCTATATAAAGGCCCTTTATTTAAAAGCTTTTTCAAAGGAACAGGAAAGAAGAAAACAAGCAGGGCAAATCTTTTACAAATCGTTAGGAAATAAATCCCTGCTGATTCTATTTCTTACCTTAGCACAACTTAAAAATCATTTTTGCGGTGCAATAGTTGAACTAACTAATCATTCTTATCCTGACCGATCAATTAATCAAACTAAAAACTTTCAAAATGAAAACTGCGGCGACCATAGATCAGATACCCATTATTTTGAAAAAATCAACCCCTCAAAAAGTTGATATCCATCAGCCCTTTGAATGTCTTGATAATTATAAATTTAAGATCGTTCATTCTGTATTAACTCCATTAACTTTTAGGTTCACCTTCTATGATGAATATGATAATAAATCTATTTATATAGCTCTGGACATTAAAAGTGGAGAACCATTTGAATTTTACTCAGTGGCTTCTGACCGTATGAAAACTTTCACAAAATTGGAAATATACTGTGATGTAAGTGTTCATCTGGGGCTTACTATTGAGGTAAAATCTGAAAAATTTGAGAAAGAATGTTATTAAAACGTGCCGTTTAAACAGATTAAACTTCCATTTATTTCCATTTTCGACCATTTAGTAAGTCTTATTCTCAAATTAATCGTAGATTGGAGATAATAATTATTTTTGCCACCGGTTGTAGGGATGATAAATTTAATTGTTAATTAAAGGTTTAGAGAGAGATTTAACTTAACATTAAATGTGAGATTATTATTGGTATAAAAAAAG
>CAZMRM010000371.1:0-3972 GCA_964568515.1 uncultured Chitinophaga sp.
GTAACTTACCCGATCCTCCTGTAAATATAATTTTCTTGATTTTACCCTTCCTGTATAATTCAAGTGCCTGAAGAAGCCTGTCAACTCCTCTAAAAAACTGGACCCTATCCAGGGTTATATCATAATTACTCATTCCTCCGAGCACAATACCGGCATCGTATGTTTCATGTTTCAGATGGCCGGTAGGAGGCACTTCCCAAATGCGAATGAATTCTCCAAAAATAAATGCATTGGAAAAAAAAATCAGTAAGCCGATAGCCCATCTCAAACTCTTCTTTTTTCTTAGTTCATTTTTTGAAAGTACAGCAATCATCAAAAGCGTGACTATCCATATTAATGGTGAAATAAGGAATGTTAATAATTTAGAGAGTGCGAAAAACATATAAAAATTAATGAGCTTAAAAATACGCAAATTTATAATTGTGATTACCTTTAACTCATGATTAAACAGTTGGCAAAATTTATAATTGAATGTCTCTTAATTGGCTTTGTTTGTTGTTGTTTTATCTGGAACCAGCTTATTATATATGGTATCATGCAAGGAACAGGACAACTTTCTATTATTTTTAAGGCACAACCTGTGTCCGAAGTGCTGGCTGATCCGTCATTTACCGATTCATTAAAAAACAAGCTGCGTTTGATCGGTGAAGTAAAACAATATACCGTGGATAGCTTGGGGTTGAACCCAAGTAAAAATTATACAACATTTTACAATCAACATAATAAAGCTGTTTTATTTACAATAACCGCTTGTGAACCGTATTCCTTTAAAGCAAAGGAATGGTCATTTCCATTCTTAGGTACCGTTTCCTACAAAGGTTTTTTTAATAAAGAGCAAGCACGCAAAGAACTTGATAAATTAATAATACAGGGGTATGATGTGGATGTGTATAGTCCCTCCGGGTGGTCTACCCTTGGTTGGTTCAAAGACCCGATTCAATCGAACATGCTTGAAAAAAATGATGGTAGTCTGATCAATCTTATTATCCATGAGCTTTCTCATGGCACTCTTTACGTAAAGAACAATGTTAATTTTAATGAAAACCTGGCCAACTTTATTGGTGATAAAGGAACGCAGGAATTTCTTAAAGATAAATACGGTGAGGATTCAAAAGCCTATTTGGATTATGAGCATAGAAAAAATGATGAAAAATTGTTTACAGATTATATGCTCAAGGCCACTCATGAGCTGGATAGTTTATATCATTCCTTTACAACAGAAACTGATTCCGTAAAAAAGAACAAAAAAAAACAAGTCATTACAAAGATTGTCGTAGGAGTTAATCGCCTGCCTCTTTACAAACGCAGGAATTATTTCCGGTATGCACTGCAAGCCTTTTCAGAAGGAAATGCCTTTTTTATGTCCTTTACCCGATACGATTCCCAGTATGAATTATTTGATAAAGAATATACAGAAAAGTTTGGTTCCGATCTGAGGAAATACCTTCAGTATCTTAAGAAAACTTACCCTTCACTTTGATTTGTTTTAATGCCCTTTTAAAACTACATTTGTTATTGACATTCTCTAATTATACCATGAATACAATCATCACAGAACCTTACAAAGCTAAAAATAAAATACGAATTGTTACTGCTGCCTCCTTATTTGATGGACATGATGCTGCTATCAATATCATGAGACGAATTATTCAAAGCAGCGGAGCAGAAGTAATACATTTAGGACATGACAGAAGCGTGCAGGAAATTGTAAATTGTGCCATCCAGGAGGATGCCAATGCAATTGCATTAACCTCTTATCAGGGTGGACACATGGAATTTTTTAAATACATGTATGATCTTCTCAAAGAAAAAGGTTGTGGGCATATTAAGATCTTTGGCGGTGGTGGTGGTACTATTCTGCCAACAGAAATTGAAGAATTACATGCTTATGGTATTTCTCGTATCTATGCACCTGACGACGGACGTCATATGGGACTGCAAGGCATGATCAATGATATGCTTGAAAAATGTGATTTTCCAACTGGAAACAACCTGAATGGAGAAGTAAAACATTTGAAAGAAAAGGATGCCAAATCGATTGCACGTCTCATCTCTGCAGCAGAAAATTTTCCAAACGAATTTTCAAAATTCACACAAGAAATTACAGATGCCGTTAAAAAGCGTGTTGTTCCTGTTCTGGGTATTACCGGTACAGGAGGAGCAGGAAAATCCAGTCTGGTGGATGAGCTGGTAAGACGTTTTTTAATCGATTTTAAAGATAAAACCATTGCCATCATCTCTGTTGACCCTTCAAAAAGAAAGACAGGAGGAGCACTTCTTGGCGACAGAATAAGAATGAATGCGATAAAAAATGAACGCGTATATATGCGTTCTCTTGCTACCCGACAAAGTAATCTGGCCTTATCCAAATATGTGAATGAAGCAGTAGAAATCGTTAAGGCAGCAAACTACGACTTGATCATCCTGGAGACATCAGGTATCGGACAAAGTGATACGGAAATTACAGAACACAGCGATATATGTTTATATGTGATGACTCCCGAATATGGTGCTGCAACCCAGCTCGAAAAAATTGACATGCTTGACTTTGCAGATATCATTGCCTTAAATAAATTTGATAAGCGTGGAGCATTGGATGCTTTAAGAGATGTAAAAAAACAGTATAAAAGAAATCATCAGTTGTGGGAAGCGGATGATAATGACCTGCCCGTTTTTGGTACCATTGCTTCGCAATTCAATGACCCTGGTATGAATAAACTGTATAAAACAGTTGCAAACATGCTCGCAGATAAAACAGGAGCCGATCTGAAATCCAGCTTTGAGGTGAGTGGAGAAATGAGTGAAAAAATTTATATCATTCCTCCAAACAGAACCCGCTACCTCGCAGAAATTTCTGAAAACAATAGAAATTATGATAAATGGGTAAATGAGCAAAAGAATGTTGCACAAACTTTATATGGAATTGCAAAAACAGTAGAATCCATTACCGGCTGGGCACTTCCTTCCAATCCAAACTTAGATACACTCCTGGAAGAGGCACTTCGTTCCGCTCCGGAGAAAAAGGAAATTATAAAATTATTACGAGCAGAGTACGATCGTGTCAAACTTGATTTGGAAGGATACAACAAAAAAGTAATAGAAGATTGGTATTCAAAATCACAACAATATAAAAATGAATTTTTCATATTTAAGGTACGCGACAAAGAGATAAAAATTCAAACACATTATGAGTCGTTATCTCATCTTCAGATCCCTAAAATTAGCACACCACGGTACGAGGCATGGGGAGATTTATTAAAGTGGAATCTGCAGGAAAATGTGCCTGGTGAATTTCCTTATACAGCAGGTGTGTTTCCTTTTAAAAGAGAAGGAGAAGATCCAACACGCATGTTTGCCGGAGAAGGTGGTCCGGAAAGAACAAACAGGCGTTTTCATTATGTAAGTTTAGGTATGCCAGCTCACCGTTTAAGTACTGCATTTGACAGTGTCACACTTTATGGACAGGATCCGGCAATACGACCTGACATTTACGGAAAGATAGGAAACTCCGGTGTTTCCATCTGTTGCTTGGATGACGCAAAAAAGTTATACAGCGGTTTTAATTTAGCGGATCCAAAGACTTCCGTGTCCATGACAATAAATGGACCTGCTGCTATTCTAACTGCATTTTTTATGAATGCTGCCATTGATCAACAGTGCGAACTATACATTAAAGCAAATGGACTTGAACAGGAAGTCAAGGAAAAGATCAAAAATATTTTTAAATCAAAAGGCACCAAACCTCCTACTTATCAGGGAGACCTTCCAAAAGGAAACGATGGCCTGGGCCTGATGTTATTAGGAGTAACAGGAGACCAGGTTTTACCAAAAGATATATATGAAAAGATAAAAGCCGATTGCATTAGCTCAGTACGTGGAACTGTTCAGGCAGATATTTTAAAAGAAGACCAGGCGCAGAATACCTGTATTTTTTCAACAGAATTTGCATTGCGATTAATGGGCGATATGCAG
>CAZMRM010000372.1:0-511 GCA_964568515.1 uncultured Chitinophaga sp.
GATTTTACCTTTTGGTGGCCCCGATAATGAACTGTTTTTCTCATTAGCTGAAACAGCAGATGATAAAATAATGTTTGCAGGAATAACTTATAGTTATGGATTTACAAATGGCAAAGGCGATATTTATTTTGGTATGATCAATAGTGATTGGACATACAATATGTCTACTACTTTTGGCAGTACAGGCAATGAGACTGTCAACTCGGTTGCTCCTACCCGTGATAAAGGAGCTATCATTTGCGGATCAACCAACGGTTTCCGAAATTTACAGGAAGACATTTACCTTATTAAAACAGACAGTACGGGTTATTCTACATCTTCAGAAATCATTCTTCTTACAGACATTAATGAACAGCAAAGACCTGAAGTAAATGATTATCACATCTTTCCTAATCCAACAGATCAGGTGATGAACATTATATCGCGACTGCCTTTTCATTCAGCCACTATATCTGTAATTGACGTAATGGGACAAATTGTTCAACAACAACTTTTTTCATCTATTTCAAAC
>CAZMRM010000372.1:521-3944 GCA_964568515.1 uncultured Chitinophaga sp.
TTCAAACGCTACCATTCAGCTGGATTTGCAGGAATTATCAAATGGAATTTATTTCATTAAAATTGAAACGGCACAATCTGCTGTTTCAAAACGGATTATCATTCAACATGATTGAATAATTAATAAATTTGCAGTATTAAAATAACTTAACTCAAAAATTATGGGACGTGTTTTTGAAAAACGTAAATATAAAATGTTTGCCCGCTATGATAAGATGGCAAAAGGATTTACACGGGCAGGAAAAGAAATCGCTATTGCGGTTAAACTTGGCGGTGCAGATCCAAACGGCAACTCCCGCCTTCGGGTAGCCATTCAAAATGCCAAGGGTATCAATATGCCCAAAGATAGAATTGATGCTGCTATCAAACGAGCTTCCTCTAAAGATGAAAAAGGACTGGAAGAGGTTGTATATGAAGGAAAAGGCCCGTTCGGAATCGGTATTCTGATTGAAACGGCAACTGATAACCCCACGCGTACGGTCGCAAACGTACGTATGAATTTCAATCGTAATGGCGGCGAACTTGGAAAAACAGGATCACTTGATTACCTGTTTGTACGTAAAGGTGTATTCCGAATCAAAAAAGAAAATATTAATCCGGAAGAATTGGAACTGGAATTAATTGACTTCGGTGCGGAAGAAATTGAAAATGATGAGGAAGAAATTGTAATTTATACTGCTTTTACAGACTTTGGTGCCATGCAAAAAGCGCTGGAAAGCAAAGGATTGAATATCATCAGTTCCGAATTGGAACGAATTCCAACCTCCACTGTTGAACTATCCGATGAACAAGTTGCGGAAGTAATGGCCTTGGTTGAAAAACTGGAAGAAGATGATGATGTACAGACTGTATATCACAATATGAAATAGAACTTGTATTATACATAATGTATAATACAAAATGTATAATCCCAGAAAATATAAAAACGACCCTAGGATCGTTTTTATATTTTCTGGGATTATTAAATTTACCTGCTTAACGAATAAGAGTCACTTTTCCTGTCAATGCATAACTTGATCCATTCGCACATTTCAGTCGGATTACATAAACATAAACGTTAGAAGTTTCTATTTCGTTGTTCTTATATGTCCCGTTCCATCCATATAGAGGATCATTCAAGGGAAAATCCTCCTGATTAAAGACCATTTCTCCCCACCTGTTAAAGATGGTCATTGATCTGACGATACCAAATCCAGGTGCCTGCGGATAAAAAATATCATTCAAACCATCTCCATTCGGAGTGAATGCATTTGGAACCAATAAATCATCTTCACAAAATATTTTTATGCGGATAGTATCACTTGCCAGACATCCATGTTGACTCTTAACCACTAAAACATATGATTTTCCTTCGCGGATGTTTTCTGCAATCGGATCCGGACAATCCGTACAATTCAGGCCCTCTTTTGGCAACCAGGAATAGGTTACAGGTACATTTGTAACCGTCGAATTCAACTGTATGGAGCTTCCGGCAACAACAGCCGTATCGGTTACCACATGGAGAAGTGGAATCTCCCCAACTGCAACCGTTATACCGGCTGAATCATTGGGACAGGTATTAAGACTTATTCCCGTTACCTGATAAACGGTAGTTATAGTTGGTGTAGCAATTGGATTGGCAATATACGGATTGCTTAACCCGACAGATGGTGTCCAGTTAAATTGATTGGTATTACCTGTAGCTTCTAACAGGATGCTTTCCCCATTACAGATGGTAGGAACTTCCTTTACTTTTATTTTAACGGGTTTATCTACTACAATTGTAATACTGTCTCGTGATTCACAATTAAACTGGTTTCTGACAATTACGGTATAGTGAATGGTCGAATCTGGTGTAGCAATTGGATTGGCAATGGTTGAACCATTTAATCCCGCGACAGGAAACCATTTATAATCGGTACCATCATGCGCTAAAAGCTGGATACTGGTACCCATGCATATTGTTGTATCTCCGGCTAAAGCAGGAACAGGAAGTGGACGCACAACAATAGTCAGTGCTGTATCTGCAACACATCCATGTTTTGTTTCTATATGGAATTGAAGAGTATAAGCACCCACTTCATTAAACTGATATGTTAAGTCAGTGCTTGTTCCCACCTGGATTGTATCCATCAGCCATTCCATAAACTGAACAGTATCTTCCGAATTTATTGCAGCATGGAATGCAAACGTTTGACCCACACAAATCTCCGGGACATTTTGTATGGTTATTCTTGGCGCTGCATATTGGTTGATCACTTGAACTTTGGATAGACTGTCCTGGCAACCACTTCCGCTCTTCATTAAAAGTGTTACTGTGTAGCTTCCCGGAGGGTTTGCATACAAATGAACAGGATTAATTTCAATAGATGAATCTCCATCACCAAAATGCCATTGATATCCTCCTACACCAGAATCCGAGTAAGACAGGTTTATAAATTTAGCGGTATCCTTTTCACCGCATAAATAAGGAGTAAGTACATCAAATGCTACTTTCACAGAATCAACCAAAATATTTTTTTCAACCGTATCCACACATTCATGAACTGTTTTTACAATAAGTTGAACAACATGTACCCCCTTGTTAAAATGGAAAGTCAAATCCCTTGTAGAATCTGCCATTACGTTATCCAGCTTCCAATAATATTTATCAATACTATCCGTAGTGATGATATCACTGTTAAAAGATAATATTCCGGAGGTACACTGCAACGTATCACCCATAATTGTTGCTTTGGGTAGTATATATACATTTACGGGCTTAACTGTTACCGATGAATCACGGCATTGATTTATAGTTGTTGCTATCAATTTAATGACATACGAACCGGGAACTGTATAGGTAAATGTTGTGTCTGTTCCGTTTAACTTAATTCCATTTCCAAGATCCCAAAACGATGTATCAATTGTGGTGGCGCTGGTTGTTAAATTTTTAAGTTCTACCGTTCCTGCTCCGCAAAAATCCAAAGCATTTACGCTAAAGTCCGTTTTAATGGAATCAATGAAAATCAGTTTTTTAATTTCAGAACTGCATTGATGTGAATTTGTAACGGTCAATCCCAATTCATGATATCCTTCCTCTCTTAAATTATAGATCAAATGCTGATCTGTGGAAATGGGAACATTATCCATGCTCCACTCATATACATAAGCCGTATCGGAATTGTTTAAAATTTGTGATCTTAAATTTAACAATGAACCAGGTGTTAAACAAGTAAGGCTATCCCCCAGAATTTGTATCTCAGGGCTTTCCCACACTCTTATAGAATCCTGTTTGATTAATGTATCCACACAACCATATTTTGATGTAACAATAAGCGAAACAGTGTAAGTTCCTGGAGATGTATATTTATGAGGTCCGGTTAATGGTCCGGCAACATCACTACTGTCACCAAATAACCATTGTGATTTAATAATGGATGAGAAAGGAGCTACCACAGATTGA
>CAZMRM010000373.1:0-3943 GCA_964568515.1 uncultured Chitinophaga sp.
TGTTGTCAATTTTATTAATCTGAGTACCGGAGGCGTAACCTATCACTGGGATCTTGGGAATCAATATACCTCCACTTCTAAAAATACTACCTATACGTATACAAATGATAGTCAGGAGTCGTCTACTTATGAAATAACATTGATTGCCTGGAACGCTTTAGGTTGTGCGGATACTGCTAAACTGATTGTCGTTGTTGATCCGCTATCCGAATTAATTGTTCCAAATGTTTTTACACCTAACGGTGATGGCATCAATGACCTCTTTACTTTAAAATCCAACGCCTTAAAATTCATAAATGCAACATTGTTTGATCGCTGGGGGTTAAAATTATACGAATGGAGCACTATCAGGGGCGGTTGGGATGGAAGAACAGAAGCAGGTGTGGAGGTCCCCCAGGGCACTTACTATTATATAATTACTGCACTTGGAGTAGATGGGAAAGAATATAAACTACAAGGACCCTTCACGCTTCTCCGATAGAAAAAACATAATTGATACTGTTTAAAAAGCTGCCCGTGAAATAGGGCAGCTTTTTAATTTACCGGTTATTGCTACTATAATTCTACAGATCCTCCTTTGCAAAGCTCTCTGTTTATAATGATTACAAGATTTGGCACAGATATTATGCTCTTAATTCCAACTAACAATTTAATTATTAACTTAAACTTTATTCACATGTTACGTTGGGCACTAATATTTTTCATTGTTGCAATAGTTGCGGCGGTGTTTGGTTTTACCGGTATTGCTGCAGGTGCGGCTTCCATCGCTAAAATCTTATTCTTTATTTTTGTTGTGCTTTTCCTGATTGCATTAATCGCAGGGTCATCACTTCTCAAAAAATAACTCACTGTCTGTTTTCTTCCTCGCATTGAAGAGGAAAACAGACAGTTTTTATTATCTCTTCTTATGCTTACTGCTGATACGGAGCGAATAACTTGAGCTGATCGGAAAGGCTCTGTTTCCTGTTCGATCTGTTATTTTTAATCCTCCTGATTAAAGTGTAGCCTTATCGTATATCCCTTTCCATAAGTTGTACGCTCAAAGCTTTTATTATCCGTATTTACCAGTAAATAATAAACCTCGCCTTTTTTTGCGTTCACATATTTTACATAAGGTGTTGCATTGTGGTCATGAACAAAAGAAGGCAATTCTTCGTCCAGCGCCATACCTGTTTTACCTTTGATATTAAGTTCGGAGATACACGTACGGATGGGTTTAAGCGTTTTATCCATGATTTTGGACTGAGGATAAAAACCATTGTGTTGAAACAACATAAAATCATAATTATCATCTGCATACATGGACACAATATCCATCGTCAGTTTACAATTTTTTTTGATGGTAAACTTATACCAGGCACTATTGATCTCTTCTTCCAGGTACATGGAATCCGTTGGTTCATTTCCGGATATTTCCTTTTTATATCCATACCCTCTGGAAGTATGAGCCAATACAAAAACAGAGTCATTAATAAAAACAGGATCCGTACAATCTGCATTTCTTGTATGAACAGCAGCCAGTACTTGTCCTGTATATACTCCCAGGCCAACATAAGAGCCCTTTTCATTTATTGAAAAACGATCTTCAGGATCCATCGATTCTACTACTGTTTCTTCTTTCGTTATCTGAGCAGGTTCCTCTTGATTTTCATCTGTGGTTTCTGTCAGTATATTTTTCTGAATTGTTCCGGTTGTCATAAATTGTTCCTCTGCAGGTTCAGGTAACACCTTATTCTGTTCCCGGTGCGGTTTCAGATATAAAAAAGCAACCACCCCGATAATGGTCATGGAGCCGTATAGTATCCATTTAAAAGAAACTGTTTTCGGTTGTTTTATCGTTTTCAAAAATTTTTTTTCCAATTTTGCATTTGGAAGAATGGCAACCGGAGAAGAAAACACCCTTCTGGCTTCTGCTTCCATCAGTGCCTCATCGTCCTGCTCCAGCAACCGCTTTTTCAAAAGATTATGAATTTCCTTATCGGATATGTAGTTCGGTTCCATTTAATTTTTTTGCTAATTTTTCTTTTAGTCGTTGGTAGTATACTTTAAGCTGTTTTTCCGGTTTATCGATGTAGCCGGAAATTTCGGAGTAGGCTCTTCCTTCGCTTCGCATCAGCAACAGCATGCGTTCCCAATCTTCCATTTCATCCAATACATCATTCAGCGCCTTCAGTTTCTGGTTGGAGTGATCGGTACTTTCTTTTACATCCGGTATACTTAGCTCATTGCCTTGCATGGTTGAGAATTCAAATTCACGTTGCGGTTTATTATCCCGGTAATAGTTCCTCAATTGGTTGATGAATATTTTAAAAATAAAGGAAGCAAATTTTTCCCGGCTTTCAAATGTATAGTTGGGACAACAATCCAGTATCTTATAAAGCGTTTTATAAATCAGCTCCCACGCTGTATCTTCCGTCACATTCCAGTTAACAATAGCATAACCGTATAGTTTTTTCCCATACTGATTATAAATAGCTTCAATAAAGCTATTCTTATCCAATTTTTTTAATTGGTTTATTTCCTCCGAATCCTTGCTCAAAAATAATTACTGCATTAATAAATATAAGTATAACACATTTTGGTAACACAACCTGGAAATAAAACCAGCTCCTTTCTGTTTTTTGTAAAAACCTGATTTTCTGGCTATCTTGTTTCAAAAATTGAATAACAACTATGAAATTCCGTTATGCAAGACATACCAGTCATTTAGCTCCTCTTATTCGGTTTTATACAAAAGTTATCGGACTGGAAATTTTGGGAAGTTTTGAGAATCATTCCAATTATCAGGGTGTGTTTTTAGGTTTTAAAGACAAGGACTGGCATTTGGAATTTACCCAATCCACAGAACCGCCCACCCATCATCCTGATGCGGATGACCTCATCGTTTTTTATGTTCTTTCAAAAGAACAGCTGAAAGCGATTGAAAAAGATGCATTACAATCCGGGATTCAAAAGGTTGTCCCTGAAAATCCTTACTGGCGGTCCAATGCCATTGAACTCAAAGATCCGGATGGTTATGGTGTCATTCTTACTGTTAAAACAATTCCGTTGAGTTCCGGTGATCCCTTAACTCAACTGCTGATCGGTAAAGGAATAACGAACATGGATGATTTATTGAATTATATAAGAGCATTGCCTTATGGCAGAAATAAAAGCAGAACCGTTTTTGAAGAAGTCATCAAAGAAAACCGGGGAACATGCAGTACCAAGCATGCACTTGTAAAAAAAGTAGCAGAATACAATACTATAAGAGATGTAAAACTGATCCTCTGCATGTATCAGATGAAAGAAAGCAATACCAAAGGAATAAGCAAACATTTATCTGAAAACAAGCTGGATCATTTGCCAGAGGCTCATTGCTACATTAAAATAAATGGAAAAAGTATTGATTTAACAAATCCGGCTGCCGAGCTGTCCGGAATTAAAAATGATATACTGGAAGAAACAGAGATCGAAGCGGATCAGGTTGGCGACTTCAAAATTACTTATCATCAGGAGTTCATCAAAAAATGGATCGCACGTGAAAAACTGACCCGGTCATTTGAGGAAATATGGACCATACGTGAAAAATGCATCACACAGTTATCCGGTTAACTGATCCTGCACTCTTATTGTTTGATCCACTCTGCAACATCTGTGATCACATACGTTGCAACGTTATTGGCAACATCGTACTCTTTGGGTTCACTTTTCTTATCTCCTTCCATAAAAAGGTGGTTCAATTTAGGGTAAACTTTAAAGCTTGTATTTTTATGAGCAGCTAATTGTTTCTTCCATAAATTATAATCGGTAAGGGTTACCTGATAATCACGTTCCCCCTGTACAATTAACATCTTTTGTTGTAGTCGGGATGCTGTTTCCAGCGGATGATAATTGTTTAAGGCCATCCAATAGCCGGCCGGTACATTCAAAGGCAGATCGCTTGCAGGAGTTTTGAAAGAAA
>CAZMRM010000374.1:0-3916 GCA_964568515.1 uncultured Chitinophaga sp.
TATGCATAAACTTGCGTTGTATTATGTAACCATGACAAATTATGACCATACATTTAAAAATGTACAGGTTGTTTACAGCAAAGATGATTTGATTATGACGCTGGGGGAAGTTTTGGAGAAAAGCAAAAAAAAGCAGATTCGTATTGCTGAAACAGAGAAATATCCACATGTTACTTTCTTCTTTTCAGGAGGAAGGGAAAAAGAATTTACCGGAGAGAAACGCATTCTTGTTCCATCACCAAAAGTAGCCACTTATGATCTTCAGCCAGAAATGAGTGCTATAGGTTTAACCGATGCAATTGTTCCTGAATTGGAGAAAGGGGATTCTGATTTCATTTGTTTGAATTTCGCAAATGCCGACATGGTAGGACACACGGGAAATTACAAAGCTGTAATTAAAGCTGTAGAGACTGTTGATTCCTGTGCCAAAAGAGTAGTTGAAGCAGGCCTCAAAAGTAATTACTCCTTTTTAATTATAGCCGATCATGGTAATTCGGATTATATGGTCAACAGTGATGGATCTCCCAATACAGCACATACAACCAATCCGGTTCCATGTATCTTAATTGATACTGATTACAAGAAAATTAAAAATGGCAAACTGGCAGACATCGCTCCTACTATTTTAAAGCTGATGAATGTTCCTGTTCCAAAAGAAATGAGTGGGGATATTTTGGTTTAGTTTATCTGACAAGTGTAAAGTGTCCGATATACTCGTGTGTTTTCAGATCAACATCATCCTTAAAAATGATTTTATAAATGTACACATCCTGTTTACACAGCGTGTTATTTATACAGCCATTCCAGCCCTGTTCAGGATCAGATGTCTGAAAAATCTGTTGGCCCCAGCGATCAAAAATTAAAAATTGGTACTTATGTACTCCAAAAACTGTAGGCTTATAGATATCATTTACTCCATCCGGATCTCCTGGTGTAAACGCATTCGGTAGCCAGAATACAAAGTCGGGACGGACCCTCACTTTTGAATGTGCTGTATCAAAACATCCGTTATTTTCAACGATTTGCATTACCGGATATGTTCCCGGTACAGTGTAAGTATGACCTGAACTGCAATCAGACAGCGTTCCATCCCCCCAAAACATTGTACATACATTTCCATTTTTACTTAAATCCTTTAGATGAATTTCCGAATAAAAAACGGAAGTGTCCTTGGGATCAATATCAAAGCCAGCTGTAGGCGTTTGATAAACGGATACAGCTGCCGGTAATCCAAATGTATCCTTACAACCATTCGGAGAAGCAATGATCAGATGAGTAGAATAAGATCCGACATTTTGATACGTATGATAAGGGGATTCTTCTTTTGAGCCATGCTCATCACCAAAATTCCATAAATTATTTAATGGCAGAGGCCCCTGTGATTTATTAATAAAATGAACAGGTTGCAGCTCACAGGAAACAGGATTTTCAAGTTCATAGCTGGCTTTTGGTCTTTGTAAAACCCGTATGCTGTCAATATACTTTTTTGTACATCCATTTTCAGTTACAGTAAGAACAACCGGATAAACCCCTCCTGATTTATAGATGACTATTCCTGGATCTTTCTCGCTGGAAGTGGAAGGTGATGCAGTACTACCAAAATTCCATTGAAAAGTAGCCGCATTCGTAAATGTTCCCAATACATTAAAACCTTCATTCGTTTCTCCCATGCATTTTGCTGGTGGAGGCAGGAAGTAGGCATCCAATAATTCTTTAATTTCAATTGTACTGAAAGCCGTATCCGCACATTGGGTATATGGATTAACAATCAGCCTGATTTTATAGCTGCCAATCGCCGAATAGGTCCAGGAAGGAGAAGCCAGGTTAGAAGTGTCGGATGTGGTAGTAGGATCTCCAAAATCCCAATGAAATGTTAATGCATTGGAACTTTTTTGTACAAAATTCATGGTCAGTCCGGAACAAAAATTAGTTTGAGGTGGAATATATGCCTTTGCTGCTTTTGGACAGCTGGTGACATTAAATTGATAATCCCGTTTATTCGTGTTTAGTAAAACCCCATTTCTATATTCATTTGCACAGATACCAACAACAAATCTTCCTACCATTGTTGGTATACCTGTAATGATACCGGTATGCTGATCTATTTTAAAGACCGGATTAGACGCGATTGGGTAAGAACCCGAATACGGAGCATTATACTGTACGTTGGCATAAGGTGGAGGGCTCGGAACATCTGGCGCAGGTGAAAAAGCATCTGCCCCTTCAAAGGGACTGCAAAATTCATAAAAAACAGAATCTTTATCCGGATCCGTTACCGAATGATCGAATACAAAAGGAATTCCTACACACAATTGTAAGGGTGGTATTTCTTTATAACGTGTAGAGTTATTGCAGCTTACCTGTTCCGGATCTATTTTGGTTTCATATGTAGATCCCACCTGAGAAGCATCCAGTATATTAATAATGTCCGCATTTCTGCAACAACGCTGATAAGCAACGGTGTAGCCTCCGGGGATAGGAGGTAAATCCAGCGTGTCGCCATACACGATTTCATTCACACACATGTTGGAAGGTATCGTGTAACATTTAGAGTACAAAGTTGGTGGGACTGATTGAACTGTCAATACAGGAAAGCGGACTCTTTGAAGCACTGAACCTGAACTATTATACACGCCTATTCCTGCTAAATCATCATAAGATGTACAGGAAGGGCAACAGTCAAGATATAATTTAAGAGTAATGTAATATTTATTAGAACCCAGGCAATCATAGTAAATCTCACCGCCTACAATATGCGTAGCGAAACCAGATAATGCAGAAAAAAACAGCAGCAAAACAATTATGTATTTCCTAAGCACCATATTGTCAGATAGTTATACATTAACTAATTTAACCAATTTTAGAATCAAAGTCCAGCAATTCGTCTAAATAATGGAATGCTTATACACGGAATCTCACTTTTCCAGGCAGTACGGTATACGTTGAATATTTGTAAATGATTCTTTTTTAATTGATTTCTGCTATTTATTTTTGGCCAAAAGCCTCTAAAAATTGAAATATTAATTGCAAATTTGCATTCATCAAAATTTAAATCTATTACAGATGAGCAGCAACATTAATGACTACATCAATACGCACAAAGAGCGCTTTTTAAATGAGTTATTTGAACTTTTGAGAATACCTTCTATAAGTGCTGATCCAAAATTTAAAAATGATGTTATAAAAACAGCCGATGTGATCAAGGATAAATTGATTGCTGCCGGCGCAGATAAGGTGGAAATATGCCCTACGGCAGGATATCCTATCGTTTATGGTGAAAAAATAATTGATCCAAAACTACCCACAGTGTTGATATATGGTCATTATGATGTACAACCACCGGATCCTTTAGACTTGTGGACTTCCGGACCTTTTGAACCTGTTGTTAAAGATGGTAAAATATATGCACGTGGTGCCTGCGATGATAAGGGGCAGATGTATATGCACATCAAGGCATTTGAGTATCTGATAAAAACCAATAGCTTGCCCTGCAATGTAAAATTCATGATCGAAGGAGAGGAAGAAGTAGGTTCAACCAACCTGGGAATATTTGTGAAAGAAAACAAAGAAAAGCTGAAAGCAGATGTGATCTTAATTTCGGATACCGGAATTATTGCCAATGATATTCCTTCCATCACCGTTGGACTTCGTGGATTGAGCTATGTAGAAGTGGAAGTTACCGGCCCTAACCGTGATTTGCACTCTGGTTTATACGGAGGTGCCGTTGCCAATCCCATTAATATTCTTTGTGAGATGATTGCCAAAATGAAAGATGATAAGAATCATATCACTATTCCAGGATTTTATGACGATGTAGAGATCCTTGGGAAGAACGAACGTGCAGAAATGGCAAAAGCGCCTTTCAATCTGGATGAATACAAAAAAGCACTGGATCTTTCTGATATTCATGGAGAAG
>CAZMRM010000375.1:0-899 GCA_964568515.1 uncultured Chitinophaga sp.
ATCGCCATCATCATCGTCAAATATTAATGTAGAGACTACGTCATCAAATGAAGATCCCGTTGGTATATAAATGATGGTTGATTTTTTATCTTTCAGGTTTACATTTGGCATATATATAAATCGATATGCCAAATACCCCCCGACTCCTCCAACAATAATTATAACAAAAAGTAAAATTTTAATTGTTGTTTTTAACCACCTTTTTTTCTTAGAACCCATATATTATATTTTCTTGCACAACAGAAACTGATTTCTTTATGCGAAGAGAAGCTTCAAAATGATATGATCAGTTAGATTTGTCGCGACCATGGTTTCTATTATAACTATAAATAGACAGGTCACTTTGTATTTGAAAATGTAAAAATTTTAGATTGAATAATTATTAAATATATTCAAAAAATCGGAATGAGCCAATTTTCTGTAAAAAAATCTTTATTAAATAGCTTAAATGAGAACTTTTGGCGATGAAAAATAAAAAACTAAAGAAAATTATTCAATTGATACAAGACATTTTTTGCTTGTTGATTATGAGGGTTTTTACGCAGTATATCCTGTAAAATGGACCTCGCCTCCTTGTATTGTTTTTGAAAGATCTTAAGGCCAGCAATGTTCATTAATAAGGGTTCATAATCAGGGTTTATCCGGATCCCCCGATCATACATCTCTTGTGTTTTAATAATATTTCCCATTTTCAGATAGGCATATCCCAGATTGGTAATCACCTGAATGTTTTTAGGATTTTCTTTTACAAGCGATTGAAATAATTCAATGGCTTCGGTCATTCTATCCTGAGACATATATAAGGCGCCAAGCTTATTTTTAAACTCCGGGTTGTAGGGCGACAACAGGGTGGCATTTATATAAAATAGTGATGCATTTGATAAATCATGATGATGGTA
>CAZMRM010000375.1:909-3915 GCA_964568515.1 uncultured Chitinophaga sp.
AATACGCTTCACCGATCCGATAGCTTGTCCAGGCATCATCGTTGCTCCATGATTTCCGGACAAGTTTATTCTTTAATAGATTTTCCTTACCGATTGCGGATACATAATTTAAAATTTTTTCAAAATTATTTTTAATGAACTGTAAGTAAACGAGTTCTTCAAAATTTGTTTCGATATCCTTTAATGTTTTATCGGATAAGTAAAAACTGGCAGAATCAAGGAACACCGGATTATAATCAAATTTATCATATTGTTGAAGATAAGCCTTTGCTTTTAATTTATTATCAGGCCTTTTTTCATTAATGGAATATAACCCAATAAATTTTTTAATTTTTTGAATCTCTTCTTTTTTAACCGGTTTTCTTATATAATGATCATGAATGCTCACATGCGGAATATCAATGGAACCGGAACGGGGCATGTGACAAGACACACAATTATCGTTAACCTTGTTTCTAGTAATAACATTTTCAGTACAGGTGACTTGTTTACTGCTGCTGTGACAGTTATTGCAGGCAGTATTAAAATGTTCATTGTTTGTAGCTTTAACGCTTATATGCGGATCATGACAGGTGACACAGGTAAGTGCATTTTTATAAGGCCTTAAGGAAGTTGAGTCAGCAGGTTTAAAACTATTGATAAAGCATTTGCTTTGTTTTAACCGATCCGCATGAGAGGCCATTATAAAATCATCTTCACCATTTTCGTATTTCGGTAAAAAAACAGAGATGTAATCAGATAATACCATACCCGGACGAAAATCAAAAAATGATTTTCCATTTTTTAAAACGGCATTTCCTTGCAAGTGACAACGTTGGCAAACATCAAATTGCCTTTCTACTGATAGTTTACCAGGATTCACAATTGAATAATCGATGTATTTACCGGTATCAATTTTTTCTCCTGTGGATCTTTGTTGGACATGTATACTACCTGGACCGTGACACCTTTCACAATTGATACCTTCTGGAAGTGAACTGAATTTGTTTTCGGATCCTTGAACAAAATCAGGAATTGCATTGTGGCAGCTCATACACTCCAAACCAATTTTTCGATTGAAATGTGTATTGAAACCATTTTCAAAACCAGGGGGAAAGTCCCATTTTTTCTTTTGACTAAAAAATGTCATAGGCATTTGATACAGATAACCATTGGAATTAGATATATGGGAATTGGTGTGTTGTCCGGAGCCTATAATGTAATCAACTGTTTCAATGCGTTTGAACACCGTATCTTTTCCTTTTAATCTAAATTCCATGATTTTCATTGTATCGCCGATCCAAAAAGGATGGTAATAAAAATCCTGATACTTGTCGTAGATGACAGTGTGTTTATTAAATGTAGCGACACTTTTTTGTTTGGTGGCAGGTGCAAAACTTTGTCCCATGCCTGTTTGAATAAAACTGTCGTAGATCTTCTGATGACATAATTTGCAGGTTTGCATTCCTACATACTTTGCCGTATCGCTATGATTTAAGTAGGAGGTAGGAGAGGATGCAGGGATAAAAGATTTTTCTGAGACATCATTACACCGCACCATAAAAACAATGAATACGAAAAGAGAAAAAAATAAAATAGCTTTATTGCTGTGAGAAGTCATGCCGGAAAATCCAATTATCGTTTGATCAGTTGAAGAAATAATTCATCTTTATACGAATCTCCCTCTTTCAGCCAGCTTTTCTTTACACCTGTAATTTCAAATCCTTGCTTTTTAAAAAGTAAAATACTGGCTTCATTTTCAACCATTATATTGCAATACAATTGATTCAGGTTTAAAAGACTAAAACAGTAATCGATTAATAATTTTAGTGCTTCCGTAGCATATCCTTTTCTTCTGTCCTCATTTGCTGCAACAAGAATTCCAACTCCTGCCCGTAAGTGATTGGGGTCAAAATCAAAAAGATCGATGCACCCGACAGCGTTGTTACTTTTATTGACTGATTGATTTTTTGTTTCTTCAATGATCAGCCGTAGTTGTTTGGTGGTGTATATATCCAAATGAGAGGAATCTATATATTGCAATAAAACATGCTTGGAAAAAGGAGTTTGCGTATTGCTGAGTTTCCAGTTGGTTGTATCATTTTCCCATGAATATAAAATATCGATATCTGTTGGTTCAATTGCTCGTAGCAATAGATTGTTACCTGTTAATTTCATATTCAAAAAATTTATTAAGTTTCAGAATGCAAAGTAAGATGCAAATTATTTATTTCATTTCTGACATTTTTTATTTCATTATCAAGTTGTTCTTGTGTGTAAACAGGAAGCTGATAATTCTGTTCATCAATAAACAAGGAGGAGGGAGGTTCTATTAACTCCGCTTCATAAAGACTGGGTAAGAGGTCGAACAAAAAACGGACATCTTCCATTGGGATGTTGTAGACCTCATCAAAAAAAAGTTTAATGGGACTTAAACAGGTGGCAATATCCTTATCAACTTTAGGAAACTGTTGAATATTTAAGATAAAATGCTCTTTTAAATAGGAATTACTAAATGTAGAATGGGATTTGATCTTTATAAATAAAGATGGTATTTTTCTCAGTTGAATATTTTTGATAAGTGCTTTAATCGGAGTATTGTAATCATGCCCTTTAATTGTTAATGAATGATAATAGTTGTCTATGATTAACCCGATATGTGGCGGAATGCGTGTTGCATGCAATACAACAATATAAACGCCATTCGAAAGTTCTTCTTCTCGAAATTTTTTAAATGCATTAAAACTCAGGAAATTCTCTTTAAACACAGTAACAATTTATTATAAACTTGTTTCAACTTCTATTTCTCCTTTAAAAACAAATGTAGCAGGACCTTCCAGCCAAATATCGCTAAAGGAATTGTCATTATGTTTTTGAAACTTGACATTAAGATTTCCACCCAGCGTTTTAATAGAGCAGTAATTGTCGGCTGTTGCCACATTTTTTATAGCGGCAACAAGTGCTGCTGCTGTAACCCCGGTACCACAAGAATAAGTTTCATCTTCAACGCCGCGCTCATAAGTTCTC
>CAZMRM010000376.1:0-3906 GCA_964568515.1 uncultured Chitinophaga sp.
GTTTTAAATTGACAAGTTGAATTGTAAAAAACAACAAACTGTCAGGCCAAAATCTTAAACAGAAAAAATTAAAATGGTAGGCAACATTTGGATCACTAATCCAAAGCCATCCAAAACCAGAGAGAGTTACCGTTAATAAAAAATTACCAATAATATATAAACAATAAACAAAAAAAATGTTATCTCTTAAAGAAACATAATAGAAAAGATTCACTAAAATAATAATGAGCAGTGCTCCAAAATAGATCCCTATGATTAAGTAGTCTGATTGGACATATTGCGCAAAGTGGGTATAATCCCTAATAATATAATTAAAATTAATAACCTCATTACAGGTATTAATTAATAAATAAAAAGTTCTAGTCTCCCCTTTTGGAATAGTTATGTAAAATGATGGCAATCGATTGTAAATTTCTCTTCCGTCTTCAGGGTGTTGCATTTTGGGAGGTGTAATAGTATAATTCCCGTCATATTGGGGTTTATACATGTAAAATCCAGAAACGTGTCCATCAGAAACATTCAATAAAAATTTTTCTTTGTCACAATTGTTTTTTATTATTAATTTTACCCAAACCCACCCCGTTACATATGTTAACTCAACATCTTCTTTAGGTTTAAAATCTTTCTTAATAACGTTTTCAATAGTTAATTTCTCTGTAGTAAAATAATAACGTTCCTGTTTATTTGTAATTGTTTGTTTTGAATTATTGATGCAGATAGTGTCCTGCTCTATTGAAAAAAATTTAACAGGTAAAGAAGAAAAAAGAACTAGTAATAAAATAGATAATCTCATATATTTAATAAGTTAATTCAATGGAAATATAGAATAGTTTAAATAAACAAACTAAAAAGAATTATTGGAATTTTTTTCTGATTGTTTATTTAGCTCAGTATCTGTCAAATAAAAAAGAGAAGCAGTTGCTTCTCTTTTATTTATCTTCTGGGTTGGGTTGTTCCTCCACTGGGTTTTCCCCCTCCGCGGGGTGTATTTTGCCGTGGCTGCGGGTTGGATCGTGGAGTTGTCGGCTTTGACTGACGTTGCTGAATCCGTTGCCGTTGGGCTCCTCTCTGTTCCGGCGATCTTCTTTGTTGTTGCTGCATTCGAGGTGCCGGCGCTGATCGGGGAGCTGCCCTCCTTTCATATACTGTTCTTGAAACAACACGATGACCATAATACATATCGTGTGCTCTTACTATTCTATAGGTATCCCATCTTCTGTAATATCCTCTGTATGGATGCCAGTAAGGATGATATACTGACCAGTAAACCGGTCTCCAGGGTCTCCAATAAGGAGGATAATATCTCCATCTCCAGGGAGAAACCCAGGGAACATAAGCCGGTGCATAAATATAGCGAACAGATGGCCAGGCATATACATTCACAATAACAGGAGGAGCAGCCATAGATACAGATGACTGATCATTTACATTTGAACGTTGTTGAGTATTGGCGGGTGTTGCGGATGAAGCAGCCTTAGCTTCATCTACGGGTTCAAGTATATAGTTTTTACCATACAATTCTTCATCGCCCACTATTTGAAGATGGGCACTGCCATCCGTATTTTTCTCAATTTCGATGACGGCCACATCTTGTGATTCGTCTTCATTGATAGGAATTTGTAACACAAGAGCATGCAAATTATTTTCATGGCGGTCAATGACACGGATATAATCAATTTCACCATCTCCATTCAAGTCAAGATTGTTTAGTTTTGTGTCCGAGCTATTGAGTTTCTTTTCAAATTCTTCAGGACTCTCTGATTTTTTGAATAAATCCAGTACTCCATATAAATCAAGATTATCGCCAGGTAAGCCCAAGGAATCGCCGGTTTGTGTTCTTGGACCGGCAGTACACATGTTTATGCCTATAAACAGTGAACAAAGTAGACTAGTGATTTTCATTTTTCTTTATTTTTTATTCAAAATTTAGGACCGAAGCACAAAAGGGATGGTTTAACAGAACGCCCGCAATCATAAAACATACCGAATTTGATACGTCTTATCATTAAAGGTCGTTTCATCTCCTTCTTTTAGTCCCATAAGCCTTTTTGCTATTGGAGAAGAGGGAGATACGGCATTATAAGAAACACCTTCTGTTTCCAGTTTGCCAGCAGCTATTGCAATATAAAAATTACCATTTGAAGTAATAACTGCACTTCCATTTACAACCATATCCATACTGATGCAAGGTTCAATTTTGATTAACCGTTCCTTTGTCGCTTGCATTTCCATAAGTTGTCTGGTGTTTTTTTCTTGTTCGAGTTGTAAAAGAGAACGCCCCGTTTCATGCTTATCTCCGGCGCTGCTTTTTGTTTCATTATTTCCGGAAGCGATTGCTTCCTCAATCGCATGTTGCGTGTTGTTGATACATTTGTTGATGTAATTCAGGCATTGCTGATGCAGGGAGGTTTTTATAGAAAGAGGAGGTTTTGTCATTCTTGTTTAATTACCCTTTCTTTTTTAAGAAACTGTAATAAAATCCAAAACCAAAACTAAAGTATTGAATAGGACCGCTTCCAGTTGTCCCGACTGCTTTCCAGGAATCCAGGCAGATTTCATAAGGATTAAAATTTTTATTGATCATGCTGTATGAAACGGTTGCACCAATTGCAAAATTATCTTCTATTAAAAAGTACAAACTCATTTCCGGCTGAATATAACTGGCTGCGTATTTTGTAACAGGAACCGCCATCGTAGAGTCCTTGCAGCGTATATCCTTGTAGTTTGTCCAACTTTGGCCAAGCGTAACCGACCCTGAATAAATAATACGGTTTCTGCTGCCAACGTATGTTCTACCACCCACCCGAAGTCCGGTACTGTTAATTTTCATTAAGGGACTGTAATGGAAATAGGTTGCTCCGGTAATCCCCGTAATTTTGAAAGAACTATTCTTATAAACAGCTCCTACAAATACTCCTCTGAAAACCAGGATATCCATCCCCGCCTGTATCTCATAGATCCCATTGAAGTTTTTTCTAAATCCCCTGTTTGCGGTTGGATTAGGAACAGTAACACTGGCGTGTGGATTGAACCAGAAATACTCTTTTTTAGAAGGTCCTTCTTGTCTTACCGGTGCGTCTACCGTAACCGGTTCTTGTGCAACAGCTGTAAAAGCTATCAGAAAAAGACAAATTATAGTTAGATGCTTAAGCATGGAATAATCTATTTGTTGAACAACAAAAATAGCATGTTTATTGAATTAACGAAACAAAGCATTATTTTTAATTCAATCTTATCACGTTTCAATGTTAAAAATATTGTTAGCAATCATTCATCAAAAATGAAAATGGTGATGAGTATTCCCTTAAATTTACACCACAAAAAAACGATATATGAGTGTTCCAAAAGGAAAGTTAATATCAATAGGCGGAAGCGAAGACAAAGGAAGTAGTATAATTGCTCCTTTTGAGCCAAAGGCCCATTCACATTTTTTTGAATTTGGAATTTTAAAACGTATTCTTTCAGAGATGAGAGGTGTGGAATCAATAGTAGAAGTTATTACGACTGCTTCTGTTATTCCTGAAGAGGTTGGTGAAAATTATATACAGGCATTTGGCAAATTCGGGTGCAAAAATATTGGCTTACTTCATATTAAAAACAGGGAAGATGTATTAAACCCCGAATACCTGGATCGTATAAAGAAAGCAGACGGCGTACTCTTTACAGGAGGTAACCAATTGCGGTTAAGCATGATATTCGGAGGAACAGAATTTTTCCGGATTTTACAAACACGCTATCAAAATGAAAATTTTGTAATCGCCGGAACAAGTGCAGGCGCCATGGCCATGAGTAATACGATGATATATCAGGGAAGCAGTACAGGCGCTTTACAAAAAGGAGAGGTGAAAATTACAACCGGCCTGGCCCTGTTAAAGGATGTCATTATTGATACGCATTTTGTTACAC
>CAZMRM010000377.1:0-3898 GCA_964568515.1 uncultured Chitinophaga sp.
GCAACCAATATCTGTAGCTTCTTACTTCTGAAATTCAGCAAAACTTCTTCACGTTCATTTTGTTCAAGATCCGAGTGAATTGCTTTCGCCCGTAGTCCTTCTTTTTGAAGGTCCCGCTCCAGTTCTTTTACCTTTTGTTTTGTCGAAACGAAAATAATAATGCTGTTCAGATCTTTCCCTTTCAATAAGAATTTGATCAGATTATTTTTTTGAGAATCATACACCAAATAGGCACCTTGTATAATCCCTTCAGATGGTTTAGAAATGGCGATACTTACTTGTTCCGGCTCTTTTAAGAGTTTGGTTGCCAGAGTTCTTATTTTAGGAGGCATTGTTGCAGAAAATAACAACGTTTGTCTTTCCTTTGGCAAATAGGTCGAAATTTTCAGAATATCTTCCACAAAACCCATATCCAACATCCTGTCAGCCTCATCCAATATAAGATGTTTTACTGCATCCAATTTAACATATCCCATATTTAAATGAGCCATTAACCTGCCGGGAGTCGCAATAATCACGTTGGCACCATCTGTAAGTGCTCTTCGTTCGCGTTCAAAAGCACTTCCGTCACTTCCTCCGTAAATAGCAAGAGAGCTGACGGATGTAAAATAAGAGAAACCCTGAAGTGCCTGATCGATTTGCAATGCCAATTCTCTTGTTGGCACAATGATAAGGGTATCAGTACTTTCCGTCGGATTTTCCGTTAATTTATTTAAAACAGGTAACAAAAACGCCGCTGTTTTTCCGGTGCCCGTTTGTGCACAACCTATCAGATCCTTATTATTTAAAATTATCGGAATAGCTTGTTCCTGAATGGGTGTTGGGGTATCAAACCCCATAGAGTCAAGGCCTTCCTGAAGATTGCTCTCAAAATTAAAATCACTGAATTTCAAAACTTGTCCTTTTTTTTGTTTACACGAAGATACTTTATATTTTTGGTTTAATTGATGCTTGGTTAGAACAACCTAAATCCAATTTTTCCGTATAAACTGTAATAGTGATATTTAATCGTTTCATCCCCAAAACTTTTAGAAATGTATCTTAAATTGTTTTATTAAACTTCTATGAAAATAGCATTCTATTCAATAGTTTCCTTGTTACAACTTGCATGGCGCAACAAGTTCCATCTGTTGAAGAGAATATCCCTTATCTGGTTACTTTTGGAAAAAATGGTGACAAATCCTGGGGCGATGATGACTTTTCCCAAACCTTTTTCTTTGTTGTACCAAAGTACCAGAAACTACCGGTATACATCCGCATTTTTGACCCCGAAACAAGCGGAACAAATGATGAGAAAAAGGGAGAATACAATACAAGAACGCAATTCTCTGTTTATGGCGGCAAAAGCGCTTTTACCGCAGAAGAAGCCCGTGAGAACAACCCAAAAGGTAATTATAAAACCGGAAATTTATTGTATACAAAAACCTTTGCTAATGATCCGATCTACGATCAGGAATGGTACACCTTTGGACCGTTCAATCCCACAGAAGGAGAATTTTCAGATACGTATGGTGGTTACATTTTTAAACTGATAGCCGAAGGAATCAGTGGCGATGACGGGAATTTATACCGCTATTTTTTAAGCTCCTCCCCAACAGAAAACAAACCAATCGAAGGAGGCAATTTCTTCACATTTGAATACACTTTCCGTTTTGATGATAACATGAGTAATCTAGCACACATTTACCCTTATGTAGATGAAAATGTAATATCTGTTAAAATCTTCAATTTTGATTTCGACGATGGAGCGGATATAAACATCGTATCCGTTGTAAAAAAGGGGGAGTTCAGCAAAGCATCCGGCGATAATGAATGGTTAAGCAGCGAACATAAAATTGTTGAACAGGAAAAGAAAACCGTATTGGATGTACAATTTATAAAAAATAAAAAGCTGAACGTAAAAAACAACAACGTCAGCCTTTATGTAAAAAACCAATACGGAGGAGCTGTACCAATTTTTACAGTACCCATTGGTGGCGCTCCGCAGGTACCCAAAAAATTATATTTTAATGATAAAATAAAGGCGAAATAATAATCAAACGTTTGATAGTGAAAAAAGCATACCTCCATTTCCTAAGTGTTTTATTATTGCTGCTGCCTGCAAAATATTTGTCTTCGCAAGCTTATCAGTTTAAAAATTTTGGCATCGAAAGTGGCATTACCCAGCCTTATGTATATACAATCAATCAGGATAAAAACGGTTATCTGTTCATTGGCACCGGTGATGGTATTTTCAGATACGATGGCGTAACTTTTAAGGCATACACCAAAGAAGATAAAATGGCCGAAAATTTTGTTACTGCCAGTTATCAGGACAATGCCAGAAATTTATGGCTTGGCCACTATGAAGGAAATGTCACCTATTACGATGGGAAAAAATTTAAACCTATTATTAACAGCCGCTTTTCAAAAAGTCCCATTTATTCTATTGTTGAAGATGATAAAGGCTTTGTTTGGTTTGCCACTCAAAACGATGGTATTTTTAGGATCAGTAAAGATTTTGAAGTAACTGCTTACAAAGTTGAATTCAATGATCTCAATATATTTTCTATTAATTTTACAAAAAATGGTGACTTATTAGTCGGCACAGGTAATGGTTTACTGGTCTATAAGCTAACGGGACCTACACGAAGACCCGTATTGAGTGGCAGCGTACAAGGTATTCCGGAAACAAAAATTCAGCGCATTGTAAAAAAGAAAAATTCAGGAAGCTTCTGGATAGGCACTGAAGATCAGGGATTATTTCTTTTAACTCCAGCTTCAAATTCCAGCTATTCTTCCACACCAATCGGTAAAAACCTGCCTGTTGAAATTACCAATGTACAGGATATATTTGAAGATGCACAATCCAACTTATGGATCGCTACATTCGGTAATGGCGTCATCAAACTCATACTATCTCCTACAACGCTTTTATACTACGAGTTTCAGCGATTATCTGACGATAATGGCTTGATCAATAAGTATACGAAAACCATTTATGCCGACCACGAAGGTAACATGTGGATAGGAACATACGGATCGGGACTGGTTGAATTAATTGACAATCTGTTTACATTTTACTTTCATTCTTCATCCGATAAGTCGCTTAACATTACCACACTTTCCATTTCAGACAACGTAAAATGGTTCGGGCTGGAAACAGGACTATTAAAAATCAATACGCTCGGTTCACGTAAGGAAACACTCTATAATTCAAAAAATGGATTCATAGATGATCGTGTTACAAGTTTATTTCAATTGGATACAAATAATCTGTTTATCGGTACAGAGCACGGTGCCTATCACATGGATACAAAAAAGAATAGATTTAAAAAATTAAATTTAACCGGAGATGCCCTCTGCAATTCTATAAATTTTATTACGGGGAACACCGAGTTTATATGGATTGCCACAAAAAACGGGATATTTAAACTTAACAAAGAAGGAAAAACAATTATTCATTATACAACGGAAACAGGACTTACACATAATAATATCAATCATATTTATTTGGATAATAACAACACACTCTGGATAGCTACACACAGTAATTTTATTTCCTCTATTACAACAGAAGGCGACATTAAAAATAAAAAAGTCTACGATGGTGCAGCCCTGATTAATATTACGGGTGTTGTCAAAGACAAAAAGAACAACCTTTGGATTGCTACTCTGGGAAATGGTGTTTTACGTCTCGATACACACGATTCCATAACCTCCTTTACCTCTGATTTAAAATCCAATTACTGCTACAGTATTGGAGATGATGGTGTAGGGAATATATGGGTAGGCCATCATATGGGTATCAGCAGAATTAAATCAGAAGTTGTAAAAACGTTCGGAAAAGAAGAAAACATAAATGGTGACTGTAATCCTACAGCTTTCTTTAAGGATGCAACAGGAAATGCCTGGTTTG
>CAZMRM010000378.1:0-3897 GCA_964568515.1 uncultured Chitinophaga sp.
CTTTATTGATCTGTTGACGCATGTGGCCGTCACGCTGGTTATTGTGTACTTCTAATATAGGACGATTGATGGGAATTTCGTGGAAGTTCGGACTGCCTAACCGTGAAAGTTGTGTATCGGTATATGAGAATAAACGTCCCTGTAATAAAGGATCATTGGTAAAATCGATTCCGGAAACAAGATGACCCGGATGGAAAGCGACTTGTTCCGTTTCCGCGAAAAAATTATCAGGGTTGCGGTTCAATGTCAGTTTACCAATACGTTGCACGGGAACCATTTCTTCCGGAATCAGTTTGGTAGGATCCAGCAGATCAAACGGAAATTTATGTTCATCCTTTTCAGGAATAATCTGTACCCCCATTTCCCATTCCGGATAAGCACCGTTTTCAATGGCTTCCCATAAATCACGACGATGGAAATCAGGATCTTTTCCTGAAATTTTCTGCGCTTCATCCCATACAACAGCATGAACACCCAACAACGGTTTCCAATGAAACTTTACAAAAAAGGATTCATTTTTATCATTGATGAAACGAAAGGTATGTACGCCAAATCCTTCCATCATTCTCAGGCTTCGTGGAATCGCACGGTCAGACATGGCCCACATGATCATGTGCATGGATTCGGGCATCAAAGAAATGAAATCCCAAAACGTATCATGAGCCGAAGCAGCTTGTGGTATTTCATTATGAGGTTCCGGCTTCACAGCATGAACCAGATCCGGAAATTTCATGGCATCCTGAATAAAAAATACCGGAATATTGTTTCCAACCAGATCATAGTTCCCTTCTTCCGTATAAAATTTTACGGCAAAACCTCTGACATCTCTTGCCAGGTCAGAGGACCCTCTGAAACCTGCTACTGTTGAGAATCTGACGAATACAGGTGTTTTAACAGACGGATCCTGTAAGAATTTAGCTTTCGTATATCGGCTCATGGATTGGTAAACCTGGAAATAACCGTGTGCAGCATTGCCACGTGCATGTACAATTCGTTCCGGAATACGTTCATGATCGAAATGCGTGATCTTTTCACGAAGAATAAAATCCTCCAGTAAGGTTGCTCCTCTGTTTCCTGCTTTCAACGAATTCTGATCATCATTAATGGGTAACCCCTGATCGGTGGTCATCAGTTGATCTGACCCTTCTTCCGAATGAAATTTTAATTGTTCTGTTTTTCCCGTTTCCTTTTTTCCGGATGTGTTTTTTTTATTGGCCATGATTTGTTTATTTTAAGATTAAAATGGTTTCTGTAACTCGTATGGTTGCATTGTGTAATCCAATGCTCAGGTTGAGGCCGAAAAAGAGATGAATAAAACCGAAGTGGTTTATCAATCCCTGTAAATGCCGATCCTTTATTCGAAAGCGGATATAAAAAACAAAAAATATACCCTGGTAGGAAAGCTTTGAAAGAATGATTTTCGATACAATGAATTTAATACCTTTGTGGCCTTATAACGACAAGATAAAATCCTTTTAAGATTGATGAGACCCAGTTTTGATGATATATACATGGAACTTGCAGAAAACCTGGCGAGGCGATCACATTGTGTAAAGGCCCAGGTTGGTGCGGTACTGACGAAAGATACACGTATCGTTTCATTGGGCTATAATGGTCCACCTGCAGGAACACACAATTGTGATGAAGTATGGCCGGTGGATGGTTGCCCAAGAGACAGCAAAGGAAGTTGCTCTCTTGCTCTTCATGCCGAACAAAATGCAATTCTTTATGCTTCCAAAAATAATGTATCACTCGAAGGTTCGACCTTGTATGTAACCCTTTCTCCATGCATTGCCTGTGCAAGGGTCATTTTTACAACAGGTATTCGAAAAGTATATTACCTGAATTCATATGCTGATTTTAAAGGTTTGAAAAGCGATGAAGGCGTTGATTTTCTTTTAAAATTCGGAGTAGAGGTAATCAGATACAAAAAGAAGGAAGACCCTTCTGTAATTTAAAAATCAATTTATTTTAGTGAACAATAACAAACTTATACGACAAGCACCTGTGGATGTAGTGGACTTGCTTCCTGTGCTGGACCGCAAACTAATGGAATTACTAAAATCACTGACACCCGAAGAATGGGAAAAACAAACCATTGCCCGGCTGTGGAAAGTGAAAGATGTAGCGGCGCATTTACTGGATGGCAACATCAGGATCCTTTCCAGGCTTCGTGATAAATATGCTGGTGAACAAGCAGAAATGCATTCCTATCAGGAGCGCGTCACTTACCTGAATACACTAAATGCGGATTGGATCAAAGCAATGAAAAGAGTAAGTCCCGCTATGCTCATCCTGCTTCATGAAGCTACCGGTCAACAGTATTATAATTACTACAAATCACTGAATCCATTTGATAAAGCAGTTTTTTCGGTCGATTGGGCCGGTGAAGCAGAAAGCAAAAACTGGATGCACATTGCACGTGAATACACCGAAAAATTTTTACATCAGCAACAAATAAGAGAAACTGTTAACAGACCCGGATTAATGGTACCGGCATTTTTTTATCCTTTCATTGATATTTTTATGCTGGCATTGCCTTACACCTACAGAAATGTAATGGCCGAAGAAGGGACAATCGTAAAAATAACAGTAACAAGCAATATGGGTGGATCCTGGTATTTGTACCGGTTGCAGGATAAATGGGAACTTAATAAAAGAAGCATTGCAACACCGGCTGCCGAACTCATACTGGATCCAGACACCGCATGGAAACTTTTTTCAAAAGGTGTCACCCCGGCAGAAGTGAAAGATAAAATAAGCATTACAGGAGATATAGTATTGGCCCAGATAGCCTTGACAATGATTTCGGTAATGGCATAATCAGAGGTGAACTTTACTCCATGAAGTCCGTACAACGCAACTGAGTTTTTTGTGAAGTGCTGTAAAGCAGCTGTGTATGGGAAGTTAAACCTAAATGTAAAAAGTGTAAATTTGTTATTCCAATTATTGATGTTATGAATCGTCCTAAATTTTATGTTTACCTTCCTATTGTATTTGCACTTGTTCTGTTATTAGGTATTTTTATCGGACGAACATTCAGCCTGAATCGCAGGTCCAATTTTATTTCTGTTAGTACAGCCAGCCAGTATGGCAAAATTGAAGAGATTTTACACTATATCAGCGAACAGTATGTAGATACCATCAATGATAATAAGCTGGTGGAAGAAACGGTTACCAGCATGCTTCAGAATCTGGATCCACATTCCAGTTACATGACTGCTGAAGAACTCCAGGCCAACAATGAACCGCTTCAAGGCAATTTTGAAGGAATCGGTATCGAATTCAATATTGTAGAAGACACGATCCGTGTTCTGTCAGCCATTGCGGGTGGCCCATCTGAAAAGGTAGGAATACTTGCAGGAGATAAAATTGTAGAAGTTGAAGGTAAAAAAGTAGCCGGAATTAAAATTACCAATAAAGATGTACTTGCAAAGCTGAAAGGAAAAGGTGGTACCAAAGTAAAGGTTGGTATTTTGAGGAGAGGAAAAACCAATATCCAGAATTTTACCATTACCAGGGGAACCATTCCTATTTATAGTGTGGATGTATCGTATATGCTCAATCCAAAAACAGGATATATCAAGATCAGCAGATTTGGATCAGAGACCTATGAGGAATACATGAAAGCATTTAAGAAACTTCAGGTACTTGGAATGCAGCAGTTAATTATTGACTTGCGAGGAAATGGCGGAGGGTACCTGAATACCGCGGTAAGCATAGCCGATGAGTTTTTACCGAAAGGAAAAGAAATTGTGTACACTATTGGAAAAGCTCGTCCACGTACGGACTACAAAGCAACAGAAAAAGGCAATTTTGAAAAAGGTAAATTGATCATACTGATTGATGATGGGTCTGCATCGGCGAGTGAGATTCTTGCAGGTGCCATGCAGGACA
>CAZMRM010000379.1:0-3892 GCA_964568515.1 uncultured Chitinophaga sp.
GAAAAGGATGGCTATCCTCCTTTACGAATTAAAGGCAAGGTGCTGAAAGGTGGAGAAATTGATATCGCGGGAAATATCAGCAGTCAGTTTATCTCTGCTTTGTTATTGGTTTCACCTGCCCTTCAAAACGGAATTGTGATCAATTTCAAAGAAGAAGTAACATCAAGGCCTTACATCAACATGACATTGAAAATGATGGAAGAGTTCGAAGTTGTTGGGACCTGGAATAATAATTCTATTTCCGTAAGCCGTCAAAAATACAAGAATCCTGATTCGGAATATGCGTATATGGTAGAAGGCGACTGGAGTGCAGCTTCTTACTGGTATGCTTTTGCTGCATTGGCAGAAGAGGTGGATTTTACTATAAAAGGTCTTAAAAGTACCAGTTTACAAGGGGATTCAATTGTTGCAGAACTGTTCAATTTTTTTAATGTTTCAACAACTTATGCAAATGATGGTATCCATCTGCAAAAGAAAGTAGTAAACAATCACCATTTTGGATTTGATTTTTCGGATTGCCCGGATATCGCCCAAACGGTAGCAGTTGTTAGTGCTTTATTAAAAATTCCCAGTTATCTTAATGGTTTGCATACCTTAAGAATAAAAGAAACAGATCGTGTGAATGCTTTAAAAAATGAGTTGGCAAAAATAGGAGCAGAAGTAGAAGTTCTGGATGGTTATTCTATTCAAATAAATGCTTCCGAATTGTACCCACCTCAGGAACCTATCAAAACATACGAAGATCACCGGATGGCAATGGCGTTCGCTGCCCTTGCCATGAAATACGATAACGTGCTGATGGAGCATCCTGATGTTGTAAAAAAATCATATCCTGATTTTTGGAACGATTTGAAAAGGACGGGTTTCTCTATAACAGAAAAATAAACCATCGTACTACCTGTCTCTAATCAGATCTTTTGCTTATAGAATTAAATCTTAAAAAAAGCAATACAGCCGCACTGGTAAGTCCTGAAAAGAGACCGTACCATATACCAAGGATACCAAGTTTAAGTACAAAAGCAAAAACATAACTCATCGGTAAACCAACTACCCAATAGGAAAAAAGGGTAATGACAGTTGGAATTTTAACATCACGGATCCCCCGTAACGCACCAAGCGCAACTACCTGAACACCATCACTCAGCTGGAAAAAGGCCACAACAATTAATAAAGATGCAGAAACAGTAATCACTTCCGGATCCTTTGTAAAAAGTGAAGGAAGAAAATTACGAAATACAATAAAGCTGATGGCTGTAAAACTCATAAAGAGGATAACCATCATAAAAATGCTGAAGCCGGCTATTCTTACGCCGCGTTTACTTTTCAAACCAAATTGGTTTCCCACTCTTACTGCCGCTGCTGCTGATAATCCACTTGCCATCATGTATGTTACTGTTGATAAACTTAATGCTACCAAATGTGAAGCTTGTGCCTTCGGACCGATCCACCCGATCATAATCACGGCAAAACCAAATGCTGCTATTTCAAAAAACCATTGAAGTCCGGAAGGGATACCAATTCCTAAAATTTTTTTTACCAGATCCATTGAAACGGATCTGAAATTCAAATTTTGTAAGTAGGGGCTGAATCTCTTATGACGTGAAAGATATAACAAGATACAAATAAGCATCACCATGCGTGTAATGAAACTTGCCCAGCAAGAACCCATTAAGCCCATGGCAGGAAATCCTCCATGACCAAATATCATCAGGTAGTTTAAAAGAATATTTAATAAACTTCCACCTACCGTTACATACATGGCAGTGCGTGTATCCGATAAACCTTCTGCAAACTGTTTGACTGCAGAAAAAATACAGAGTGGTATCATCCCCAGCATCATGACATTTAAAAAAGGAATGGCCAACTCCACTACTCTTTGATCCTGGTTAATGAAATGTAATAACGGAGAAATACTAAATAATAGCAGGAACAACAAAATCCCCAATAAGGTATTGATGATGATGCCGTGCTTTAATAAAGAAGTATTCTCTGCATAATTTCTAGAGCTGTCTGCTGCTGCAACTAAGGGTGTTATTCCGTAAGATACACCTAACCCGAAAACCAATACCAATGTGTAAAAGCTATTGGATAATGCTACTGCCGCTTGCTCTATGGACCCGATTTGTCCAACCATAGCCGTATCTGCAACTCCAACCATGATGTGGCCCACCTGGCTAAGCACTACAGGATAGGCAAGTGTTAATGTGGCTTTATAATTTTTTACGTATTCAGGAGAAAAAAAGGAACTCATAGTGATGCAAAGATAGACGAAATTGATGAATCCTTGTATCTGCTTTCCCTATCATAGTAATGAATTACCACTTTAACCGGAGTTGCACTTTTACTTCTGATTTGGAGTTACCTTGAATTTCTGTAAGCGATCCTTCACTGATGATCTCTTTATTATTATAAAATGTTCCCGAAAATCTACACCATACTTCCAAATGTTTAGTTAAGTTGTAATTGAATAGTAAATAAAAACGGGTTCCCCGATCATATAAAGCAGGGATGCTGTATGCACCTGGAATATCATTTTCGTAGGCATACAAGCGTGTATCATAACTATCTGTTTGAAACAATGCATAGCGTACTGATAGGGAGAATGACTTTTTTAAAGGAGTATAGCCGATATCCTGATAGAGAAGATAGCCGTTTTGAAGACTGAATTCCTTCACAAAATGAATGAGTTCAAGGCGGTTCTTTAATTTTATTTCCTTTGAAAAAGGATAACTGATAGTAAATCGATAATGAGTGGATTGTACATTAACAAGGTATTTCAAAAGTGCTTGGTTGGATGTATTTTGTTGTTTGTTTTGGTAACGGAACAGAAAAGCAGAAATCAATTTTTTGGAGGCTGTATGCGTGAGTTGAATCTCGAAATCATTTCCCTGAGAAGGAGCATCTACCAAATAGCGGAGCCATGGAAATTCAAAGCGATCAAAATTTGCATTTAAATTTAATGATCTGTTTATATTCCAGTTAATACCGGCGTAAATACCTTTTTCATTGGAAGCGCCGGATTCTGAAAAAGGACTACTTTTTTCATTTAGATAATTTTTACCATAAAAACGGTGCAAAACAGTGAGGGATAGCCGGGGATCCAGGCTTATGAAAATACCATTTAAAAAAGCAAGGCCTCCGTTTTTGCTTCTGGAAGCTTCTCCGAATGCACTTAAATTTTTAATAATGAACTGGTAATCCAGCCCGATTTTAAATTGTTTACTGTTGCCTTTTTCAAACTGATTATTGGGATTGATAAGAGGATAAAATGGCAGGTTTAAATCATCGTGCATAAGTGTTATACTACTTGAAAATTTTTTTAATGTGTAATGGATGTTTCCACCCATGATTGTTTGAATCACTGTATTTTTATTTTTTATTTCTGAAGCAGTGCTATGCATTCCGGTTTGCGGTAAGGATGTGATCACTTGTGGTTCCAAGGTATCATTAATGATAGCGTCGAGGGGTTTCTTTGAATAAAAAAACGTGAACTTTAAAGCATTTAATTGAAAACAACTGGCAATGCCTCTCATAAACCGGCTTTCATCTGTGGAAGTATAGGGCCGGATTCCAGGGGCATTTTTTTTCGCAAAAAAGATATTTGTGCTTTTTGCAAATGACATTCCGTTCCAGATGGTTAATCCTTGTCCGAAGCTAAGCGTATAGTCGCCGATAGCGAAGGCTTCTATGAATTTTATATGACTGATGAAAATGTGTGCCGAGTAAAAATCAAAGCCATTCCGTTGCTTACTCTCTATAGTATTTTTATACCAGGAATAGGGATGTTTTAAGTTGTTTTTGAAAAAAAGTTCTCCCTGATCTTTTTCTGCTGTCATCCCAAACCGAATGTTTTTTCCAAAATTATATCTGTAATTCATATATATTTTTTGCG
>CAZMRM010000380.1:0-3890 GCA_964568515.1 uncultured Chitinophaga sp.
GGAATGAAGTAACAAGACGTTTCAAGGAAGCAAAATAACAATTGCTTTTTCATACCCATTGATTTTTTAAAATGAGCAAAACCAGTCTATTTTTGTTAGTCACAATGATAACTGGTTTTGCTTTTTTTCAAAAAGCAGGAGCTGCAAATGATAGCGGCCTCTTTCTTCCATCATCAACGGATTCCATTCTTCTTTCTAAAGCAATTATCAGTATACAAACCGGAGAAAAAGAGTTCCTTTTTCCTCCCGATCCACCAAAAAAAAGAAAAATAATTTCTGCTTTGCTGGCACTGCCTTTTCCTTGTGGTTTTGTTGGTGCGCACCGGGTGATGATGGGAACAAGTCCCTGGGTACCCGTTGTGTACGTGGCTACATTCGGAGGTTGCTTTGGCCTTTTGCCCTTGGTTGATTTCTGTTTTATTATCTTTAGCAAGGATATTACTCCTTTTGAAAATAATCCACATGTTTTTATGTGGATGAAATGACGGACTTTAAAGATATTCAGTAATGAAGGTAGGTTTGTTTTTCGGATCATTTAATCCCATTCATGTCGGGCATATGATACTGGCTAATTACATGCTCGCTTATACAGAAATGGATCAGGTGTGGTTCATCGTTTCACCGCATAATCCATTGAAAAAGAAAAATTCGTTGTTGCATGAACGTCATCGCCTACAACTCGTTCAGCTGGCCATAGGAGATCATACCAAATTAAAAGGCAGTGATATCGAATTTGGTCTTCCGCAACCTTCCTATACGGTCAATACACTGATTCAATTAAAAGAAAAATATCCGAAAAATGATTTTGTGTTGATCATGGGTGAAGACAATCTGAAGAATTTTCATAAATGGAAAGATCATGAAGAAATTCTGAAACAACACGAACTCTATGTTTATCCGCGTCAGGATAAGGAAGGGATTTCGGGGCATCCCGAAGTGTTACATCATTCCTCTGTAAAAAAGATAGCTGCACCTCTTGTTGAAATTTCATCCACAGCGATACGTCGGGCCATTCAGGAAAAAAAGGATGTTCGCTATTTTATGCCATTGCCGGTCTGGGAATATATCCAGGAAATGCATTTTTATGAAAAATAAAAATCCATTTAGCGATCACCGGAAAAAGCATGGACCAATCCTTTATGACCTCATTAAAAATAAAAAGCGCATGATAACCAGTCATGCGCTTAATAAAATAATTTAATAACCAAAATATTTATGATGTGCTTTGTTTTCGGTTCCCGTTCTGCTTTCCTGTCCGCTGAATTTAGCGTTAGTTATTGCCGCCGAGGTCGAATTGTAAAGCGTCATCAAAAGCCAGGGAAACTTCTCCTTCCGCAACAATTGCTTGTCCATTAGCCGGTGTATCTTTACCCGGTGCAGTGGTCGTTTTCTTACCAGCTTTAATGGCAGCAACAGGTGTTACATTCAGTCCGTTTAACTCCAGCTTCAACTCTTTCAGACACATACCTAATGCTATGGCCTTTTTAGGGTTGGTAATGATGAATTCCACATCAAAATCATCGCTCTGTGCAGAACGTGTTTTCAATGTAAAATCAATTTTGTTTTCGATGCAATATTCAATCAGTGGTAAAAGATTTTTCTTTTTTACTGAAACCGTTGGTTTTTCTTCATTGATGAAACTCATGGTATTTGTTTTTAAGTTCAATAATTAATTTTCTTCTACGCAATCAACACAATTTTTATTAGTGGCTCACCAGACTTAATATGGAATCGAATATGGAGCGCCCGTCAATATTGGAAAGATCACCGTCTGTTGCCCGTTCAGGATGAGGCATCATTCCAAAAACATTTTTTCTTTCATTGCAAACACCGGCAATATTTTCTATGGCTCCATTGGGATTACCTGCTTTGTTTACAACACCATTCTCATCACAATAACGGAAAAGGATTTGTCCGTTTGCATTCAGTTTTTTTAATGTTTCGGCATCTGCATAAAAACGCCCTTCTCCATGTGCAATCGGTATTTTAAGTGCTTTTTCCAAAGGAACCTCCGAAGTAAGTAAAGCATTGTTGTGTTCTGCTTTAATGTATACATTCTTGCAAATGAATTTTCGTTCTTCGTTATGAAGCAATGCACCTGGCAATAAACCGGCTTCTACCAGGATCTGGAACCCATTGCATACACCTAAAACATAACCGCCTTTGTTGGCGAATTCGATCACTTTTTCCATGATCGGAGAAAAACGTGCAATAGCTCCCGAACGTAAATAATCACCATATGAAAAACCACCTGGAAGAACAATGAAATCACATCCTTTCAAATCGGTATCCTTGTGCCATAATGATACGACTTCCTGTCCCATAATATCTTTCAAAACATAAATCATATCCTGATCGCAGTTAGAACCTGGAAATACGACTACTCCAAATTTGCTCATAAGTAATATCTAAAAATTAGTGTATGTAAAGTTAAGAATAAATGAGTGGAAGTTGGCGATTGTTTAAAACTAAATAAAAACCTCCAGAAGGCTGCCAGAGCGGAGTATAGGAATAAATGACAGAAAAAAACTGCCATTTTGCTAGAGGCTGGAAATCAGGTTTATGACGATGGAGCCAAGGAAAAAAAGAAATAAAATTTCAGCTAACCAGTTGCGTTTCAGGTTCATAAAATAATGCGCATAAAAAACCGAAACAGGAATGGCCAGTGCGGTAAAACAACTCGTGGAAACTTCCTGTGTAATAGCAATGGAAGCAACGCCTGCCAGTAAGAACCAGATTAACAGGACAATACTCTTTTTTGTTTTTTGAGATCCCGTATTTAAACCTGTAAATAAGCGTGCTCCTGCCAGTATTAGAATACTTAACTGAATCGTGTTGGTAAAGTAGAAACTACCTGATAAGACCCCCAGGTGCAGTTGTTTCGAAAAATAGAAAAACATTTTATCATACAGCAGGTAATCCAGCCGGTCACGTAAAAAGTAAACGGTTCCTGCTAAAATATAAGGCACCAGAACACCGGCCATGGAAATAAGCCATTCTCGCCAGTTAAAAGTACGCAGGATAATCAATGCAACGGCCAGTACAGGAAAAAAAACAATATAGGGGAAGTAAAAGAGACTGGCAATGGCTACTAAAAAACCGGCATCAAAAAATTCTGCAAAAGCTTTATCTTTTCTATAAGAGTTTAATAAGCGATGAAGTGCAAATAACAGGAAAAAATTACCAAAAATTAAGGGATGTAAAATAAACATGGCCTTATTACTACCCATAAAGATGATGTACAAAGCCGCCGGTAAAAAGCTGGGACGTGTTAAAATTTCATTATTATTCACCACGTAATTCAACAGGAAAGCCTCTGCAATTACCAATAGGAGTGCAAGAGAAATATTGATCCAGACATTGGAGAGTGGTCCGGCAATTATTTCATACAGAGGCATGGCATGACGTACCGGTGGCACTTCAACAGGATGTATGTATCCAAATGTCCATAAAACAATGGTAAACAGTGGAATAAGGAGATATGCCGAAGCGTTGTTGGATTTAAAAAACTGTACTAACATAGTTTTAAGCCCTTAAAAATAGCGTAAAAATGATTGCAGTAATGATAAAATTTGTACATTTGAAACGATTATTAAAAATTTTCAATTTTATGACCTGGACAGATTTTTTTAACGGTACCGCAGATGCATTTCAATGGGGTTTCAAATACATGAAATGCATTGGAAATGCACCTAACGTGTTTTTTTGGTTGATCATTGTAGGCCTTATGCTGGTTTGGTTACGTATGCAAGGAAGATATAACAAAGAAGCGAAGGAAAAAGGCACTTTAAAATAAAATAGATAGAAAGTATCATAAAAAATCCCCAGCCGATATTTATCGGCTGGGGATTTTTATTGGCTAAATGCTGGCTGGGTTTGGCAGACAACGA
>CAZMRM010000381.1:0-3888 GCA_964568515.1 uncultured Chitinophaga sp.
GCTCATTGCGTAAATGGACGAAATCACTGTAATAGTAATAATTATAAGCGTGATCATAAAAAACAGCTAAAAATTATAAGCCTTGGGGACAGGCTAACGAATAAACAAAATTGATTTTAGAGATTATTTCATTATTACAAAAACTAAAATTACAATTAAATCTGTTTAGATTCAATCTATTTAGAAATTTTAAAATGGAGTTTACCTGATATTATCTAAATAAGTACCTTTTGAAAAAGCGGCAGATTGATTTTTAGGAATGGACAGGGATTTCCAGCTGTTACTTCTTAAATGCTTTGCTATATAAACAATTTGTCCGATATGGTATGAATAATGTGCGGTTTGACGTGTCAGTGCCTGTATTACAGTTAGCGCTTCTCCTCTGACGGTTATGTTTTTTAACAAATCTTCTTCCTTCAGTGATTTTAATGTATTAAAAAAAATCTCCCACCCGGTGTTCCATTTTTCCATTAACTGCTCTTTCGTTTCTCCCTTGTCAATAAATTCGTCGTCTCTGTTCCTGTTCGGTTTTTCACCATCAGTTGTCAAAAAATCGGTCCACCGTGAAATCATATTTCCACTGATATGCTTCATTAATAAAGCAATACTATTAGATTCCGGGTCAGGAGTGAAATGAAACTCTTCTTCACTTTGCAGTTGTGAAAATGATCTTTCAGCAAGTGACCGGTAATTTTTAAATACTCCAATGGTGGTTTCTAAAAAATGTGTTGCGATCATTTTTCTTTATTTTTAGGTTTTAAAATTAAACGCAGGGACTGATCAAAAGTAATATAATTCCAGGCCCAGTTAATAAAGATTAATACGCGGTTCTTTATTCCCACAATAGACATCAGGTGAATAAACATCCATACCAACCATGCAAAAAAGCCTTGAAATTTTATTTTGCCTAAATCAGCCACTGCTTTATTTCGTCCGATCGTAGCCATTGATCCAAGGTCCTTGTATGAAAACTGCTTAAGTTCTTTACCAGATAAAAGTTTTTCAAAATTTTTTGCCAGCAAATTCCCTTGTTGTATGGCAACTTGTGCAACCTGTGGATGACCATTTGGATAGGATTCTTCTGTCATATAGGCAACGTCACCTATTGCAAAGATGTTGGAATAACCATTTACTTTATTATAACGATCCACCAGAATACGATTTCCCTTTCCTATTGCCTTTTCATCAAGCCCTTGTATCTTATTTCCAATGATACCGGCGGCCCATACCAGCGTATTACTGGTAATGGTTGTTCCGTCCTCTAATGTCACAGTTCTCCCATCATAATCTTTTACTCTTGCATTGCATTTAAGATTTACACCCAATTCGATCAAATATTTTTCTGCCTTATCAGATGCTTTCTCTGAGAATGATCCCAATACTTTTGGCGAACCTTCTATCAGATATACCTGCATTTTTTTAAAATCCAATTCCGGGTAATCTTTTGGCAATATATGATTTTTCATTTCGGCAAGTGTTCCTGAAACCTCTACACCCGTTGGGCCTCCACCAACTACCACAATATTCATTAATGCTTCCAGTTCATTTTCGCTTTCCACCAAAAGGGCATGTTCGTAATTTTGAAGTATGGTGTTCCGCAGTGTAAGTGCTTCACTCACTGATTTCATTGGGATAGCATGCTCCATAATCTTTTTGTTACCAAAAAAATTAGTATCCGCTCCAATTGCGATCACTAAGTAATCATAGTTGATGATCCCGATATTACTTTCCAGATAATTTTGTTCATGAACAACTCGAATAATTTCCGCAACACGGATCAGAACATTTTTGGATTTTTGAAATACCTTTCAAAAAGGGAAGGAAATTGAACTGGGCTCCAACCCTGCCGTTGCAACCTGATAAAACAAAGGTTGAAACTGATGATAATTATTTTTATCGATAAGGACAACCAGGTAATCCGAATTGGATAATTCACGAGCCAGTTTAAGGCCACCAAAACCACCGCCAATAATAACAATTCTTTTTTGATTTGTTTCGGGAAGCTGTGCTTTCATAATTGCAGGTTTAATGCGATAAAATTACTCAATTAAAAAGCCAAAACAAGCTATTCATATAAATTGTTTAAGCCTGTTTCTTAGGCTCTTTCTTTTTCGAAGAAAAGAATGTCTTTCCAATATCAGGCATAGTGTCGCCAAGCAGGTATCCTAAAGGTTTTAATGGTTCGACCCGATCAAAAATCACTTTTAAAATTGCTGTTAACGGGATGGATAAAAACATACCGGAAACTCCCCACATGGCACCACCCACAAGAACAATAACAATGGAAACCAATGCATTAATCTTTACCCGTGAAGCCACTATCTTGGGAACAATCAGATTGTTATCAATAAATTGGATAACCATATATAATACAATGACCAACAACGCCGATATGGGTTCTTTGGTCGTTAATGCAACAATTACCGGCATCGCAATAGCAACAATACCGCCTATATAAGGTATCATATTTAACAATGCTCCTAATATTCCAATCAGCACAGCATAACGTATCCCAAGTATCAGTAATCCAGTGCAATTCAATATAGCAACAATGGCCGCCTCTACCAATAATCCGATAAGATAGCTTTGTATCAACGATTTTGACTCCTGAAGTACTTCTTCAACTGCGGAATGTTTCTGCTTTGGGAATAATTTATTTATAAACTCCAATAACAAAGGCTTATAATACAAGATCATAAAAATATAGACAGGCATCAATAGCGTTACCACAACTCCACCAGTCACCGTTCCGAGCGTTTGGCCGATCACAGCACTTCCTCCATCAAGTCCCTCTGTTTTTACCTTGGAAACCCATTGTTCAATTTTAGGAGCCTCCAGATTAAATGTGTTGCCAACCCATCCGATGCATTGCTCATAAAATTCAGCAAGTTTTACTTTGAGTTGTGGAAAGGTCTCTGTAAAATGCTTTAAATGAGAGTAGATAAAAATCAAAATTCCAGTTATAAGAATAGTAGCTATTAAAATGCATAAAGCTATGGAGACAACACAGTTAAGCTTTCTGTTGAAAAAATTAACCAATGGATTCAAAAGTATGGCAATCAATGTAGCGAAAACAAGTGGAATAAGAATATCTTGTCCGATATATAAAACATAAAACAAGGTCACTACTCCTACAATGATCACAGAACATTTAACATAAAAAGGCAAAATTGATTTTTCCAGAAAGCCTGGTGTATTTGGTGACATAATTACAGCCTTACTAATTTTAGGTATGATTTTTAATTTAAAATCCAGCGGTAATAACACTTAATTTTATTAAGAGGCTGTTATTACAACTAGAATGGCCGCAAGCTACAAATTAAATCAATTAAAAACTTCTATATGAAAAATCTATTTTTAGGAATCACTACAACGCTGGTCTTATTAAATCTTTGCAGTTGTGAAATTGTTGGAGGAATATTTAAAGCTGGTGTTTGGACCGGTGTTCTTTTTGTAGTCGGCATCATTGCGCTTATTATTTATCTGATAAGCCGAAGAAGTAAAAATAACTAATTGAGTATGGGTTAATGGAAAAAATATTTTTTCAGTTAATTATATTTATTCCTGTTGCTATTAGTGATGTATCAGGCTACATTATGCAATAAAACGGAGGATAATAGTGTTCATTTGAATCACTAGAAAATTTTCTTTCATGCACTGGATTTTTCAGTAATTGATCGTGTTGCTTGATTTTAAATTCCGGGATGATCGCCATCTTTTGGAAAATAAAACTTAAAATTATTATTAAGTGAGTATCGGGAACTTTGCCCCAAATTTATTCTCTTCTTTTTTTCTTGAAAAAAAACAAAAAATTCAAGAGATTTTGAATGTATCCCGGCCGTACGTCTTCCTCCCACCTTACACACGAAGCCGCCCCGGCAAAGTCTC
>CAZMRM010000382.1:0-3886 GCA_964568515.1 uncultured Chitinophaga sp.
GGTGGTTATCAAAATAAAGGCGCATGAAACCTGGATTAAAAATTTTAAAAGTGGTCTTGTATTATAGGCATCATCCGAAAGGCCCATCAGAAAGGCAAGTGTAGCCGCTGCCAGTAAACCTAGCAGTTGTTTATCCAGCAGAACATGTGGCTCCTTAAAAAAAATAGAGTAACAAATTATAGAAAGTAAAAAAATAAGATAAAAGGAAATTCCACCAAGTGATGGTTTGGAATTACTGCTCCAACGTATTATTGTTTCTGAGAAATTACGTATTCCGAGTGTAGAAGCAAATTTTAAAAATATTCCATTGATCAGAAAAGAAAGAACGATTGTGCCGATAAAATATAGTGAGTAAATAAGAAACAAATATGTTTTTTCTTCCATAAAATATATAATTTTCAAATTATTCAACTACAGACGATTTATTATCAATAAGTACTTCAATTCATTGTGAAATTTTTTAATCTGTTAAATGTATGTAATAAATCAAAATTGGCTTTTAAAATCCTTAAAAAAATTTGTTAGCTTATCCTTATCCGATAAAAGAGGCGAGGCGATTCCCCAATCAATATTTATATCCGGATCATTCCATAAAATAGAGCCTTCAGAAGCTTTGTTATACAGATTGGTACATTTGTAGGAAAAAATGGTATTGTCTTCCAGTGTTAAAAAACCATGTGCAAATCCTGGAGGGATCCATAACATTGTTTTATTTTCCTGATTTAAAATAATTGAAAAATGTTTCCCGTAAGTAGGAGAGTTTTTTCTGATATCAACTGCTACATCCAATACGCTTCCGGTAATCACTCTTACAAGCTTTCCCTGCGCATAAGGCGGATTTTGAAAATGTAACCCTCTTAATACACTTTTTTGCGAAAGCGACTGGTTATCCTGAACAAACTCTGCATTTATATTATTTTCTTTAAATACAGCAGCATTATAGGATTCAAAAAAATGTCCCCTTTCATCTTCAAAAATTTTTGGTTGTATTATAAATAAATCAGCAATTGGTGTAGAAACTAGTTGCATAAAGATACGCTTATGATTTTCTAAATATTTTTTTTTTACGGGATGATCTGGATTCTTCATCATAATACCCATAGCCATATCCGTATCCATATCCATACCCGTATCCATAGTTGTATCCATAATTCTTACGTTCAACGTCAACACCGTTTAAAATAATTGATAAACGGGATAGATTCACTTCATTGAACAGCCTGTCTACATTTTGTATAAAATTTCTTTTTGAGTAATCGGCTCTGAATATGTAAATTGGATAATCGGCTTTTTGGATGATTGAAATACCGTCACTTACGAGTCCTACAGGAGGGTTATCAATAATTATAACATCATAAATTGTTTTCAGATAATTTAAAATTTCATCCATTTTCGGACTAATAATCAATTCGGAAGGGTTAGGTGGAATGGGACCAGCAGTAATATAATCCAGATTCTCTACATTACTTTGTTGTATCGTGGAGTCGATGGTATCCTTCCCGATCAATAAAGTGCTCATTCCTTTCATATTCTCCGAGTTAAACCCAATGTGAATTTTAGGTTTACGCATATCCAGATCGATGATCAAAACTTTTTTTCCGGAAAATGCGATGATTCCTCCAAGGTTAATGGCCACAAAAGTTTTCCCTTCCCCGGATATGGTTGAGGTTACTGCAATTATTTTTGAACCAGGTTCATTGGATATGAATTGTAAATTGGTTCTAACAGATCTGAAAGCTTCGGCAATTAATGATTTTGGGTTTTTATCTACCAATAATTGAGATACAGGTATATCGTGTTTACATTTTGGTATAATCCCTAAAATACTTACGGATGCATGCGTATGTTTGGTTATTTCATTTAAAGAGTTAATGTCATTATGGGATAAATACCTGCCCAGAATAAGGAACAAACTGATTACCACCGCAGAAAGGATAAATACCATATAAGTTGTTTTCCTGTTCGGAGTAAATGGAGATGTTGGCAATGAAGCTTTTTCAAGTACGGTGTTACCAGCAACAAACCCTGCCTTGGAAATAGAATATTCGGTCCGTTTTTCCATTAATAAAGTGTAATATTTTTCATTAATGGAAAAAAGACGTTGTAAACGAGAATATTCTACTTCATTTTCTGGAAGAACAGTAAATTGTAACTGGAATTTCTCTGCTCTGGATTTTAGGTTTTCTTTTCTTGTTTCAATATTGTTCTTTAAAGAAGATATGCTTTGCTTTAAAAGCTTTTTTTGGATTTCAATTTGGAAATCAATGGATTTGATAAGTTCACTGCTAGGAGTAACTTCATATAGCACTTCTTCTTTTTCGATCAGTAGATTATGTAATTGGTTAACAACAGCACTGATATTATGTTCAGATTCCGTTCCGGCCAGCATTGCTAATAAATTATAAGGATCCATATTTTTGGAATCCGAAATACTTTTTTCAATTCTTGAAAGCACGTCTTGTTCAAGGTCTAATGCAATGATCTGATCATCCAAATCATTCATACGATCTATTTTTGTGCTGGCAGCGTTAGCCATATCTCCTCCAACCTTATTATCCCGTTTAAATCGTTGGATCGAAGTTTCAGATACCTTTAAACGATCATAAACAATATTCAATTGCTGATCAATAAATTCAATAACACTTTTTGAACTCTCTGCCTTCCGTTCAATATCAAAGTTTTTGAATTCATCTGTCATCGTAGTTACTATATCCATTGCTTTCTTAGACGAATAATCTTTGAAACTGACGGCAATGGTCTTTGCAAGCTCATTCTGGAGTTTTACATTTAAACGTGGATAATATTGATTTACCATATAGTCAAGATCGTTTATGGTAAAGTAAAAGGCATTCTTTTTAACGATATGTTGGTATTTCTCTATTTCCGTAAAATTATTAATCGTTACCTTTAAATCAACCAATGGAAAATGTACCCATTCTTCGTTTGTATATTCTTTTTTGTAAACATTGTCACCAATGGCATATCGTAAAGTCCCGTGACTGGCATCTTGAAAGTCGATGTAAATCTTAATTCCAAGAATGCCTGGATCATTAAGACGGTACATGACGGTAAATGGAGTAGTGGTATAAAGTTCATTACCTGAAAATGTGCCCTCGGAAAAATAACTTACTTCAAGTGGTAATTTTTGAAGGACTCTTTTAAGAAATACTTTTGAACGGAGGAGTTCTACTGTTTCCGACAAGCCATTATCTTTGTCAGTGATATTTTGAACATTTTCTAAAACCGTATTGGCCCTGTTGCTTGATTGCACCTGTATGATACTCGATGATTCATACAAAGGAGGAGTATATCTTAAATAGAGGAATGCAGAAACAAAAGCGATGAATATAAATAACAGAACCCAAGGCAACGTCTTTTTTGCAATAAATAAAAAGAGCCCGAATTCAAATTCTCCACTGAAATTTGAAAGGCGTTCTTTGTAACGCTCAAAATTTTCATTGGTAGCAGATATGTTTTCTTGCAGCATTCTTTATATAAGGATATTGTACAATTATCTTCTGATTATGAGCGAATACGAATATAAAACAAATGCACTTGTTACAATACTGATAATTGGCGCGGCTTCCTGTAAGAAACGGATGGTATATCTTCTTCTGGGTTCAACATAAATGATATCATTCGCCTGAAGAACCATACTTGCCTGTTTAATACCTTCGATAACAGACAGGTCTATTAAATACACATCATGATTCCCTTTATTTTCACGGATCAATTTGATCATTTTGGCTTTTCCATCATCTGCAAGTCCACCAGCCAGTGCAATACCTTCTATCAGAGTAGTATTATTATTCATAAGTGGGATAACCTTTGCATCTCCTGCACTGCCCGGAAAAATAATCACCCGTTTATTGACTACTTTTATTAT
>CAZMRM010000383.1:0-722 GCA_964568515.1 uncultured Chitinophaga sp.
TTCGCCTGAAGGATGTCGTCAATTAATTGCATTCCTTCCGCAAATGTTTTATTCATTTTCCAGTTGCCGGCAACAATTTTTTTTCTCATATTTTTTAAATGATCTGTTTAATTAATGTATTAAACCCTTACACGAGGGTCGAGGATACCGTAAATAATATCCACTAAAATATTTATAAGAACAAAGATGATGGCAAATATTAAAGTTGCCCCCATGACCACAGGCAAATCATTTTTGTTCAATGCATCCACTACTTCATATCCAATTCCTTTCCAGTTAAAGATCATTTCAACAAAAATGGCACCTGCCATTAATCCGGCGAACCATCCTGATATTGCTGTAACAACCGGATTTAAAGCATTTTTTAATGCATGCTTAACTATCACTTTATAATTGGAAAGACCTTTTGAAGTTGCGGTACGGATATAGTCCAGGGAAAGCACATCCAATAAAGAATTTCTTGTTAACTGAATGATAATGGCAAGAGGGCGGAGTCCCAGTGTCACTGCAGGTAAGATAATGTTTTTCAATTCGAGGTGCTCCTCTCCAAAGTCATCCGTAATAAATAATGTCCCTACATTATGCAATCCTGTATAATCCAGAAGTACAAATCCAAAAAGCCAAATAAAAATAAGCCCTACAAAAAATGAAGGCAATGCAGTTCCGAGTATGGCAAATACCAACGTCAGCCGATCTATCCATGTATTTTTTTTAATGGCTGA
>CAZMRM010000383.1:732-1785 GCA_964568515.1 uncultured Chitinophaga sp.
TTTACGTTTTGTGATGTAAGATCTTCTTAAATAGGGATATTTAACCACCACCACCTTTGAACCAATGGAAACTAATTTTGTAAATGCATATTTTTGTTTGTTCAGGTATAAATAATGTTCGGTATTTACAGGATCATGAACCGAAATAGGAGATAGATCATTAACATACATCACAAATTGTAGTGGCAATGGCTTATCACGACCAAGATCCTTATTGACCGCTTCTACCGATGCGATGTCGGCACGTTGTCCCAGCATCATACGGGCAGGATCCCCGGGCAATACATTAAACAAAAGGAACACGATTATCAGCACTCCGATGAGTACAAGTATACCATACAGCAGTCGTTTGACGATAAATTGAATCACCTCTGCTTATTTCTTAAAATATTTGTTCTTAACGTCATCATAAGCAGGGAAAGAATGATAATGCCACATATCGATTACCGTACCCGCTTTTAATAGCATCAATCCCGGATTTGAGCGTATCATTGTTTTCAGAACCGTTCCATCAGCGGTATAAAAATCGATGGATGTTTTTACTTCTTCTTTAAACCGTTGTATAACATCTTTGGTAGATGAAGTAATTGCAATAAACTTTATATTGTTTTCTTTGCACAATGTGGCAAGGTCATTTATTTTACCAAACACACTTTTGTTTGTTAAACCAAGATCATAACAGATCAACAGAAAGTTATATTGAGGATTTTCAATTATATCTTGGGTATAGTCACTTCCATTCAAGTCAGAAATAATAAAATCTTTTACTTTGGGTTCTATTCCTTTTTTGGTAACTTCTGTAACGGCTTCAATAAAATCATAGGAAAGATCATAATCAGCTGTTAGTTTATCCAATAATTTTTCTTCTCCTGTTTGCTTATCTTTTACCCTATATCGGTATTTCAATTCATCCGGGATTCCTTTCATTTGTTCCGGTATATTTTTTCCGATGGCGTATGGGCGAAAATCAATAACCGGTAAATAATTGTAAGTGTATAATGGAAACGCTGTTGCTGCAATGAGGGATAATACGATCAATGTATTTTCAAAACG
>CAZMRM010000383.1:1795-3859 GCA_964568515.1 uncultured Chitinophaga sp.
TCCGAAAATAGAATTGATATGACCCTTTCCGATAAATAAAATAATAATGAGTATAAGCAATATAAGATCTTTTGTGAACGATTCCCAAGGTGTTAAAGGAATAGCATCACCAAAGCACCCACAGCTGGTAACTTTATTAAAATAGGCCGAATAAAAAGTGAGAAAAGTAAAGAAAACGATCATTAATAATAACAGCCAAAGTGTAAGTTTTACCCTGGCTCCTATAAGAAGTGTAAAACCAATAACCATTTCAAAAATGCAAATAAAAATGGCGAGCGGCAATGCAACCGGGATAAGAAAATGAGTACCAAAAACTTCGAAATATTCAACCAGTTTATAGGCAAATCCTAAGGAATCATTTGCTTTGATCCAGCCTGAAAAAATAAATAATACTCCAACTAAAAAGCGTGCAATGTTTGTTAGTGCTCTCATTTTATATTTTTTAAAAATTTACGAATGCCCTATCATGAACTAAACCACAAACTGTTAAAAGTTATTTTTCACTCAGTTTTATGAGAGCAAAAATAGCATAATTAATCATATCATTAAAGTTAGCATCGATCCCTTCGGATATAACGGTTTCACCTTTATTATCCTCAATTTGTTTGATGCGTAATAATTTCATTAAAATCAGATCTGTCAGCGAGCTCACACGCATATCCCTCCAGGCTTCTCCATAATCATGATTTTTATTTTCCATCAGTGCCTTTGCTCCGGCCACATGCTTATCATAGAGCTTACTTACTTCATCTACAGGTAATTCAAGACGGCTATCCGACTGTATGGATAGTTGAATTAGTCCGATAATAGAATAATTAATGATACCTATGTACTCGGAATGTATGTCTTCATCAATTTTTTGTTTACCTTTGTCTTCGATGTTACGTATGCGTTGCGCCTTTATAAAGAGTTGATCGGTGATGGAGCTTGTGCGTAGTATTCGCCAGGCAGTACCATAATCCTTCATTTTCTTTATAAAAATATCCTTACATGTTGTTATTACCTTATCGTATTGAGTAGATGTTTTATTCATAAATTATATGGAAATAATGAAGCCCCAAGATACAGTTTTTTATCAAAAAGCTGATCGAATTTTTGCCCCGGAAACAAGCCCTCTATTGATGGGTATTCTGAATAGCACACCGGATTCTTTCTTTGACGGAGGGCTATACACATCCGAAATTAAATGGCTGAAAAAAACGGCTGACATGATAGAAAGCGGTGCTGACATTATTGATGTGGGCGCGTACTCTACCAGACCGGGTGCCATTAATATTACGGAAGAAGAGGAATTGGAGAGGTTGGTCCCGGTAATTACTTCTATACGTAAACATTTTCCTGAACAACTTATTTCTGTTGATAGTTTCAGAGCTTCTGTTGCTGAAAAGGCTGTGGATGAGGGAGCCAACATCATTAATGACATTTCCGGAGGAACAATGGATAGTGCTATGTTTGCTACTGTAGCACGTTTGCAGGTTCCTTATATTTTAATGCACATAAAAGGTACACCTCAAACCATGCAGTTATCTCCATCATATGAAAATGTAATTGATGAAGTTCATTTTTACTTTAACGAACGCATCAAGATGCTGCAAGAGCTGGGATTCTTTAAAATAATCATTGATCCAGGATTTGGTTTCGGGAAAACACTGGAACACAATTTCCAGTTATTCAATAATCTCCATACATTTCAATCGTTTAAATTGCCTGTCCTGGCTGGTATTTCTCGCAAATCAATGATTCATAAAGTTTTGAATATTAGCTCAAAAGAAGCATTAAACGGAACAACTGTTTTAAATACTTTGGCCTTAACAAAAGGAGCTTCCATTCTTCGTGTTCACGATGTAAAAGAAGCAAAAGAGGTCATTGATTTATATGCTTACGCTAAAAGATACTGATTCTCTTGCTGCATAATTTTTTTCATGTTTGTTGATTTTAATTCATTTTTAAAAATATACACATCATGTCAAAGGCAGGTTTTATTGAATTTTTTGAAAGAGATATGAATGCTCTTCAAAAAGAGGTACTGGCTTACCATAAAGAGAGTAATTTGTGGGTAATTGC
>CAZMRM010000384.1:0-3854 GCA_964568515.1 uncultured Chitinophaga sp.
GAAAACAGCACCTGACGGAAGTGTTGTGGTGGATGAAACAGCCAAGTTGGAGGAAGAGCTTATTGTTAGACCAACTTCCGAAACAATTATTTGGAATACCTATAAAGGATGGATACAATCTTACAGGGATTTACCAATTCTGGTCAATCAATGGGCGAATGTTGTGCGTTGGGAAATGCGTACCCGCCTGTTTTTGAGAACAACAGAGTTTTTATGGCAGGAAGGACATACAGCCCATGCAACTGACAAAGAGGCAATTGCGGAAACGGAACAAATGCTGGATGTGTATGCTGATTTTGTTCAGAATTGGATGGCAGTTCCGGTGGTTAAAGGGATAAAAACGCCAAATGAACGATTTGCAGGTGCGTTGGAAACATATTGTATTGAAACATTAATGCAGGATGGAAAGGCGTTACAAGCCGGGACATCCCATTTTTTAGGACAAAATTTTGCAAAAGCATTTGATGTCAAATTTGCGACAAAAGAGGGTAAACAGGACTATGTGTGGGCAACTTCCTGGGGGGTATCAACTCGGTTAATGGGAGCCTTAATTATGTCACATTCTGATGATAAAGGCCTGGTACTCCCGCCTAAGCTGGCTCCATTTCAGGTTGTTATTGTTCCGATTTATAAAAGCGATGAACAATTAAAGCAAATTGACGATGTCGCATTAAAAATGAAAAAAGCGTTCGAAACAAAAGGCATTTCCGTAAAATATGATAACCGGGATAGCCAACGTCCGGGATGGAAGTTTGCGGAATACGAATTGAAAGGGGTTCCTGTACGCATTGCGATTGGGGGCAGGGACTTAGAAAATGGAACAGTGGAGGTGGCAAGAAGGGATACAATGCAGAAAGAAACACTTCAACAAGCTGATCTTGAAAATAAAATCGCTCATTTATTAGAGCAGATTCAAGACAATTTATTTCAAAAAGCATTGGCAGGAAGAGAAGAAAAGACATTCACAGTAGATAGTTATGATGAATTCAAACGTGTTTTAGAAGAAACTCCAGGTTTTGTAAGTGCCCATTGGGATGGAACTCCCGAAACAGAACAAAAAATAAAAGAGGAAACAAAAGCAACCATTCGTTGTATCCCGTTAAATAATAAAAAAGAAGTAGGAAAATGTGTATATTCGGGCAAACCATCGACACAACGTGTTTTGTTTGCCAAAGCGTATTAACTTATAGAACAATTATTTGATATGAATCTACCTTTGCCTCATGATTTGATCCTGAAGACTCTGAAGGAAAAATCAAGTATGAAACAGGATGTATATGAAACGACTCTTAAGAATTTCATGCTTTTTAAATCAATTTCCAAAAAACTGATTACAGAACTTAAAAAAGAGATGTATGTAATTGATAAAAGATTGGTAATCGATTACAGAGAAAAAGGAGAATTTGAATTTGAATTAAGAGTAGCAGGCGATTTACTCATATTTGCTATGCATACAAATGTCTTTGAGTTTGATAAATCCCATCAGATATGGAAAAGCTCCTATGTAAAAGAGGATATGACCAGAACATTTTGCGGAATCATTAACATTTATAATTTCTTAAATGATTCGTTTAAATACAATCGGATGAACGATTTAGGTTATGTAATAGGGCGTGTTTTTATAAATAAGGAAAATCATTTTTTTGCAGAAGGAAAGAGACAGCTTGGTTTTTTATATAATGACCTGGTTCATTCAGTGATTGATGAAGAAGCAATTCGCTGTATAGTAGAGTCTTCCATACTTTATTGCCTAAGTTTTGATCTGTTTACACCACCTTTCGATTCAATAAAAGAAGTATCTGTTAATGATATGCAAGCTGCTACTGAAAGCATGCAAATTAAGACGGGCAAAAGATTAGGATTTCGTTTTCAGGCAGATAATGATGAAATTGATTAAGTTTTGTAAAAAAAACTTGTTTTTTTTTGCAGAACAGAATTTTTCATATACATTTGCACTCCCAAATTAATGGCCCGTTCGTCTAGGGGTTAGGACGCCAGGTTTTCATCCTGGAAAGAGGGGTTCGATTCCCCTACGGGCTACAAAGGTAAAATGTAGGGAGAAGCCGGCGCTTCAGATGAAAGTTTAGAAACCATTAGGTAAATTGAAATAAATAAATAGAAATGGCAAATCACAAATCAAGTATCAAAAGAATCCGTTCTAACGATGCTAAAAGATTAAGAAATCGTTATCAGGCAAAAACTATGCGTAACGCTATAAAAGAGCTTAGGGGTGATGAAAGCAAAAAATCTGCTTCTGAAAAATTACCAAAGGTTATTGCTATGGTTGACAAGTTAGCTAAGAAAAACGTTATTCATAAAAATAAAGCAGCTAACCTGAAGTCAAAATTGACAAAAAAAGTGAATGCGCTGAAAAAATAAACATTAAAGGTTATTATTATTATTGATAAAGTCCCGCAATCCTGCGGGATTTTTTTTGTTTTTTGTTTACCTTTAAAAAAGTTTATGAAAACATACAATACAGTCAATATTAAGTCTTGGGCAGCTGAAGACCGGCCAAGGGAAAAGCTTATGGAAAAGGGTAGGCAGATACTTTCCGAAGCTGAACTTATTGCAATATTGATTGGCTCAGGCAGTAAAAACGAAACAGCAGTCGAATTATCAAAAAGAATATTATCGGATGTAAATAACAGCTTAAGTGAGCTTGGTAAATTGTCCGTTCCTGAATTGATGAAATTCAAAGGTATTGGTGAAGCAAAAGCAATAAGTATTATAGCAGCATTGGAATTGGGAAGGAGAAGAAGAGATATTACCCATTCTAAAAGAGAAAAAATCATTACCAGTCAGGATGCTTATGAAATTATAAAGCCTTTAATAATCGATTTACCTCATGAAGAGTTCTGGCTGTTAATGTTGAATAGAGCAAATGTACTTGTAAAAAAGGAATTAATAAGCAGAGGAGGGGTAGCAGGAACTATCGTGGATACCAGAATAATTTTTAAAACCGCAGTTAATAATTATGCAAGTTCTATCATTATTTGTCATAACCATCCATCAGGTAATTTAAATCCCAGCGATTCGGATGTTAAGATTACAAGATCAATTGTTGAAGCAGGAAAAATAATGGAAATTCCGTTATTAGATCACATTATTGTCGCAGAAAATAGTTATTACAGTTTTGGTGATGAAGGATTAATATAACAACACTTGTTTTGTTTAAGAGATTAATGATATGATTAAAATTGTAACCATTATAGGAGCACGTCCCCAAATAATCAAGGCTGCAGCATTAAGCAGAATGATCTCGAATAAATTTGCACAAGAAATTCAGGAAATTATTGTTCATACAGGTCAGCATTATGATGATAACATGTCGCAGGTGTTTTTTGATGAACTTGGCATCCCTAAACCTAACTATAATCTGAATGTACGAGCAGTTTCTCATGGCGAGCAAACTGCACTGATGATAAGCGGTATTGAAAAAATAATATTTCAGGAGAAACCGAATTGCATGGTTATTTATGGTGATACAAATTCTACCTTATCAGGGGCCATTGCAGCATCTAAGATTCATGTTCCTGTAATACATATTGAAGCAGGATTACGTTCCTATAATAAGAGTATGCCCGAAGAAATAAACCGAATTATTTCAGATCATGTTTCAACTCTTTTGTTTTGCCCTACTAAAACTGCCTATAATAATTTATTAAAAGAAGGATTTAAAGAAAATAGTCCCCCTTACACTATCCATAATCCTAAAATATATCATTGCGGTGATATTATGTATGATAATGCTATTTTTTTTTCGGAGCTTGCCGAAAAAAAGAACCGGATTTTAAAGGAAAATGAATTAGAACCTAATAACTATATTCTTGCAACCATTCATCGGAACAATA
>CAZMRM010000385.1:0-3849 GCA_964568515.1 uncultured Chitinophaga sp.
GCTTTTTAAAGCTGATTTTAAAATGGATTCATCGCAAGAAGGAATTATATGGGTACAAAAAGTGGATGATCCAAAACCTTTTGGAGTTGTTAAAATTGATGCTAAAAATGTGATCACTGACTTTGTTGAAAAACCACAAGAGTTCATTTCCGATCTGGCAATCATCGGTATTTATTATTTTAAGGACGGGGATAATCTGAAAAAAGAGTTGCAGTACCTACTGGATAATAATATCATGGAAAAAGGTGAGTACCAGTTAACAAATGCTTTAGAAAATATGAAAGCAAAAGGTATCAAATTCACTCCCGGAAAAGTTACTGAATGGTTAGATTGCGGAAATAAAGATGCTACGGTTTACACCAATCAACGTATACTTGAATTTTTTAAAGATAAGCCGCTTATTGCAAAAACCGTTGCAAAAACAAATTCTACCATTATTCCTCCTTGCTTTATTGGTGAAAATGTGAAATTAATCAATTCAACCATTGGGCCTCATGCCTCTATTGGCGATGGTACAATAATTGAAAATTCTGTTGTAAAAAACAGTATCATTCAAACAAACAGTATTATAAAAAATGCGGAACTGAGTAACTCTATGGTTGGTAATTTTTCATACTATACAGGAAAATCTTCTGATGCCAGTATTGGTGATTATAGTACGATCAAATAAATCTTAAAATTTTCAAATAATTGAAACAAGTTAACCGCTTCTTCCTTTTTAAACAGCTACTACTACTTTTATTATTTAGTATGGTTATGTTTGTTTCATGTAAATCAAAAAAAAGCATTACGGATTCAGCTAACCGAACTGATAACAAAGAATTATCAGAAAAGTCCAAAGTGGAATTCGAACATCTTTTTTTTGACGGAACGCGTGAAAAGATCCTGGGCAATTATGATCAGGCTGAAATTCGTTTCCTCCAGGCACTTCGTTTAGATCCGACGAATGCAGCAACAATGTATGAACTGGGATCCATTTATACCTATCAAAACAAAAGAAGCCAGGCGTTACTCTATAGTAAAAAAGCTGCTTTTGCAGACCCTAAAAACATTTGGTATCAATTGCTTTATGCAGAATGTTTAAAGGCCAATAAACAGCCCAATGATGTCATTGGTGTATACGAACGATTGATTCAACAATATCCGGATAGAATTGATTTTTATTATGAGCTGGCCAATTCTTATTTATATGCAAACAAACCAAGTGATGCAATAAAAATATATAACAAAATAGAAGACCGTATCGGAGTTACAGAAGATGCTTCCATGCAAAAAGTAAAGATTTACAAGAGTCTTAATAATTCGGATAAAGCCATTGAAGAAGCTAAAAAACTCATTACTACTTTTCCCACAGAAGGAAAATATTATGGCATACTGGGAGAGCTTTACCAGGAGAAAGGACAAAGTGAAAAAGCTCTTCAGGCATACAATGATTTGCTGAAAATAGATCCTGCCAATGCTTATGTTCATTTATCTCTTGCTGATTACTACCGGAACCAGAAACAAAATGATAAAGCATTTGAAGAAATAAAAATCGCATTCAGGAGTCCTGACCTTGACATTGATACAAAAATCAAAATACTTCTTTCTTATTATTCGATAACCGAAACATATACTGAATTAAAACCAGATGCCGACCAGTTATGTAAAATACTGATTGACGTTCATCCGGACGAAGCCAAAGCTTTCTCTATGTATGGTGATTTTTTATACCGGGACAAAAAACTGGAACAAGCCAGAACGCAGTATAGAAAAGCCATTTCTTTAGATAAGGAAAAATATGCACTTTGGAATCAACTATTAATCATTGAGTCGGAGTTGAGTGATTATAGCGGCATGCAAAAAGAAAGCAAAGAAGCAATTGAATTATTTCCGAATCAGGCATTACCTTATTTTTTTAATGGAATTGCAAATACTCAACTTAAAAATTTTCAGGAAGCTATTGATGTCCTGAATGAAGGAAAAGAGTTTGCTTTCGAAAAATTACTGCTTGCTCAGTTTTATGCAAATATTGGAGATGCGCAAAATCAATTAAAAAATTTCCCGGCCTCCGATTCCAGTTATAACAAGGCATTAGAACTTGATCCGAATAATGTATATGTGCTTAATAATTATGCATATTATCTTTCTTTGCGAAATATCAATCTGGAAAAAGCGGAACAAATGTCGAAAAAGACAAATGATTTGGAGCCAAATAACAATTCCTATCAAGATACCTATGGGTGGATATTGTATCAGATGAAAAAATACGATGATGCCAAAATATGGATCGGCAAGGCCCTCGATAATGGCGGAAGAAACAATGGAACATTATTGGAACATTATGGTGATGTTTTGTATCAGCTTGGTGATAAAGAAAATGCTGTTAAGTATTGGAAGGATGCCAAAAAAGCCGGCAGTACATCGGATTTAATTGACAAAAAAATAACTGAAAAAAAGTTATATGAATAAATTTTTCAGTCATATTTTTTCGGGAAGATCTTTTTTTCTTGTACTGATCTTGATCACAATGTCTTTCACAACCTCCTGTCTGAGCCGGAAAAAAATTGTGCTCAATAACGGAAAATGCCTCCTTGACTTTAAAAATGCACGGACTCTTACGGCAAACCTAAAAGCCAATGAATTTGAGTTTGATCGCCTGAAAGCCAGAGTCAGCATTGATGCTGATATTGACAGTTCTTCGAATTCGTTTACCATGTCTCTCCGAATGAAAAAAGACAGTATCATCTGGATGTCGCTTTCAAAGTTAGGTATAGAAGGCGCGAGGATATTAATAACAAAGGACAGTGTTAAATTTGTAAATCCGATTAAAAAGCAATACTTCAGTGGGGATTTTAATTATTTAAGTTCTTTTTTAAGTACAGAGCTTGATTTTGAAACCATACAATCGCTTTTGGTTGGCAATAGCGTTACTTTTTATGATGAAGATGATAAATTGAAGCCCGGTGTGGATAATTGTCAATATACACTTGGAACCATACGTAAGTTTAAACTGCGCAAAGTTGAAAAAGGCAAAGGGCTGAAAGATGGGGTACAGAGTATATACCTGGTGCCAGAGACATTTAAAATAGCAAGAATCCTTTTTTATGATTTTAATCCCGAAAGACGTTTTGATGCACAATTCAATGGTTTTGCGGTGCCGGATAAATCAAATAATCAACAGTTTCCTTATAAAATGAATTACACCATTAAAGCTCAAAAAAACGTTACTATTAGGGTTGATTATAATAATATCCAGCTAAATGAAGAATTGAGTTTTCCTTTTAAAATCCAGGATAATTATGAGCGAATTCAGACAGGAAAATAGATTTATTTGGGGAATATTATTCGGTTGTTTCCTATTTACTGTTGTTTGTGTTTATGGGCAAAGACAAACAAAAAAGGACCTGGAAAACAGAAAAAAACAACTTCAGAAAGAAATAGAATACACCAATGAACTCCTTTCAGAAACAAAGAAAAATAAAAAGCTTTCATTAAATCAACTGGTCACACTAAATAAAAAAATAAGTGTGAGAGAAGAATTAATTGCTACGATCAATTCAGAAATTAACGTATTAAACAAACAAATTAAGGCGAATAATGAATCCATCAATAATTTGCAGAAGGATCTGGCGAAGTTAAAAGCAGAGTATGCTAAAATGATTTATTATGCCTACAAAAACAAGGATTCTTATAACCGGCTGATGTTTGTTTTTGCTTCCGCTGATTTTGAACAAGCTTTTATGCGTCTTAAATATCTTCAGCAGTATAGTGATTACCGCCATAAACAAGCTGAAATGGTACGCCATCAGGTCGCTCATCCAGCCGAGCACCGGCCAGGCGTACCCCGACGACACCCAGAACATCGAG
>CAZMRM010000386.1:0-3841 GCA_964568515.1 uncultured Chitinophaga sp.
CGTGAACGCATGGGAGAAGCTGCAATTAAAGCAGCATTGGCTGTAAAATATGAAGGAGTAGGTACCGTTGAATTTTTAGTGGACAAGCATCGCAATTTCTATTTCATGGAAATGAATACCCGTATACAAGTGGAACATCCGATTACCGAAGAGGTGATCGATTATGATTTGATACGTGAACAAATACTAGTTGCTGCCGGTGTCCCTATTTCCGGAAAAAATTATTATCCTCAATTACATGCGATCGAATGCCGTATCAATGCAGAAGACCCTTTTAACGGTTTCCGTCCTTCCCCCGGAAGAATCACCGTATTACACACTCCCGGTGGACACGGTGTGCGTGTGGATTCACACATTTATGCAGGCTATACAATCCCTCCCAACTATGACAGCATGGTCGCAAAATTAATCACTGTTGCACAAACCCGGGAAGAAGCAATTGCGAAAATGCATCGTGCATTAAGTGAATATGTGATCGAAGGCGTAAAAACCACTATTCCGTTTCATCTGAAATTAATGAAGGATGAAAATTTTATCAAAGGAAATTATACTACTAAATTTTTAGAAGATTTCGATTTAACAGAGTAATCGCAATTATTCAACTACCGGAAAGAGATAATTTTTATAGTTATCTCTTTTTTTATGACTATTCGGAACTTTAGGGTAAAAGCCCGATATCATAATTCAGTGGTATAAAAAGTTGTCAATGTTCCTGATACTCATTTTTTTACTTTATAATCCGTTAACAAATTTAAACCGACCGTTCAATAAATAACTGTTATAAATTACCAAGAAAAATCGGTTATTTGCAAATAAATCTTAAGCCTATGAAATCAACAAATTACTTATTATTGTCGTTGTCGCTTGTATTTAGTTCGTTTACCGCCTATGCACAGTGTGGTTTATCAGTAACGAATCAAACGATTGTTTGTGGAGACTCCATCAGATTGGAAGCAGAGCCAACCTGGAGCAGTGGACTGGATAATTTGTCGCCAGCTGATCTTTATGGTGTTTTTTTTACGGATGATTTAACGGGATACACGGTTGGATTGGGAGGTACTGTCCATAAAACAATAGATGGAGGCAGTACTTGGTTCTCTCAGCCTTCTAATACAAATAATTCACTGTCATCGGTTTTCTTTTTAAATGCAACAACAGGAGTTGCTGTTGGACAAAACGGAACAATAATCAGGACCATAAACGGAGGGGATACCTGGAATGTACAGGTAAGTGGAGTTACGGCTCACTTAAACAAAGTATTTTTTACGGATGCTACAACGGGAATAGCAGTAGGTGCTGATGGAACAATTATAAAAACAATTGATGGAGGAATTACCTGGTCTGTAAAAACAAGCAATGTGACAAATAATCTATCGTCTGTACATTTTCCGAATTTAACGGTTGGATATGTTTCAGGAGAAATAATTTTAAAAACGGTTGACGGAGGAGAAACCTGGTCGGTAATAACTTCTTCTTTTGGAGGCGCAGTCTTTTTTACGAGTAGCGATGTGGGTTTTAGTACGGGGTTTGAATCATCCAGAGGCGTTGTATACAAAACAACGGATGGAGGTGTTACCTGGAAAACTACTTTTTTAAGTCCAACTTACGCCTATGGAGCAGGATCCATCTATTTTACAGATTCAAATACAGGTTATGTTGGGTGGAGTGTACCGGATTTTCAAAACAACTGATGGAGGGAACAGCTGGAAAGAACAAACAGCAAACCTGATGAATGTGCAAACAATTCACTTTCCAAGCTCAAAAATAGGTTATGCCACTGGTTTTGTACCGCCCATGTCGTTGAAAACAATTAAATATGTATTCCCGGACATAATTGAATGGACACCATCCACAGATTTAAGTTCAACATCCGTATTAAATCCGGTTGCAAGTCCTAAATCAACAACAACCTACAAAATTACAACAACGGCTGGAAGTTGTATTGCTACAAAAGATGTGACGATAACTGTTGATCCGCTGACGGTTGATGCAGGAACCGATAAAACAATTATTTGTGGCGGAAATGTTCAGTTAAATGATTTGCAAACAAATTATAAACACACACAAAATCTGATTTATTCCTGGTCACCGGCCACAGGACTTAGTGCTGCAAATATTGCAAATCCTATTGTAACGATTACACAAACCACCAAGTACTATATTACCATTACAACACCTAATGGTTGTACTGCAACAGATAGTCTTACGGTACTGGTAGATCCGTTTATAGCGGATGCCGGGGTTAACAAGACAGTTATTTGCGGGGATTCTGTTCAATTAGACAATATAATAACAAATTATAGCGGATCGGGCCTGCTTACTTATGCATGGTCACCTTCTGATGGTTTAAATGCTTCTAACATCGCTGCCCCAATTGCTGCTCCTAATAAAACAACAAAATATTTTATTACTGTCTCAACACCAAATGGCTGCGTTTCAACGGATAGTATTACTGTATCTGTTGCTCCTTTGATAATAGATGCCGGGAATGATAAGGCGCTTATTTGCGGAGCAAGTGTTCAATTGGACAGTGCTATAACTAATTATACCGGAAGGGAGGTCTTATCCTATGCCTGGTTGCCTGTGTCCGGATTAAATGCAGGTAATATACCGAACCCGACAGCAACGGTTATTAACAATACTCTTTTTAATCTCACTGTCACTACTTCTAATGGTTGCATTGCTAAAGACAGTATAACTGTTCTGGTTGTGCCGCTTATCGCAAATGCAGGCACAGATAAAACACATTTTTGTGGCGACAGTGTTCAGTTAGATAAGGTCTCGACTAATTTTAATGGTACTGGTAACCTTATTTATGCATGGCAGCCTGCAACGGGTCTCAATAATCCAACCATAGCCGATCCTACGACAACCGGGGCCGGAATTACTTATACAGTAACTGTCAGTACTCCTAACGGATGCGTAGTTACTGATGAAGTAAAAGTGGAGCTGGAAAAAATGAACCCCATAGAAATTTGTGTAGCAGGGGTTGATAGTACCGATAAGAATGTAATTGTTTGGAATAACGCAGGGTCTTTAGTGATTGATTCTTTTTACATTTATAAAGAAACAGCGATTTCAAATAATTATATAAAAATTGGAAGTGTAGCTGGAAATAAAGGCAGTTTCAAGGATTTAAACTCTCTTCCTAATGTTAAATCTGATAAATACAAAATATCTGTGATTGATAGTTGTGGTTTAGAGTCTTCACAAAGTAACCACCATAAAACAATGCATTTATCGATTTCCAAAGGAGTGGGTACTTCATGGAATTTGATCTGGGAAAAATATGAGGGTTTTTCAGTTCCAACTTATAATATTTACAGAGGAACCGATAAAAACAACCTCCAATTTATAGATGCAGTTTCAGGAGGAAGTAATCAATTTACTAATTACAACCCTCCTCCCGGCGACCTTTATTACCAGGTGGAAGTGGTTAATCCGAATACGTGTGGTACATCCGGTGATGCGTTACGTTCAAATGTAGCAACCAGTGGTGCAGTCGGAATAAATGAAACCCCTGGAAACATCTTTATAGTTAATGTTTTTCCTAATCCGGCGAATGAAAAAGTGATGATTGATGTGGGAAATGCAACCATTAAAAACATGACCTTGAATATTTACAATGCCTTGGGTGCAGTTGTTAAAGCAACAGTAATGGAGCAAAATAAACAACAAATAGATGTAAGCGATCTTCCTAATGGTCTTTATATGATAGAAATAAGATCCAGCAATGGTAGTTCAAGATCAAAAGTAATGATTGAAAAATAAAGTAAATAAAAAAAGGTGACTATCGGGAACTTTGTACCAAATTATTCTCTTCTTTTTCTTTTTTTCTTGA
>CAZMRM010000387.1:0-2271 GCA_964568515.1 uncultured Chitinophaga sp.
GGTTTTTGCTATAACGGAGACTTGGTGGATGATAATCCGTTCCCGGGACAGATCCCATATGGTGCAAATCCCCCAGCCATTGGAATCGATTTTTTTGAAGGACCCTATGCGGATAGTAATGGTGTGGATGATGCAGGAACCCTTGTACCCAATAGTTTCCTGAATTATGGAAATGGTGTTGTTGATGATGAACGTATCGGTATGGCTAAATTTGTTTATTACAATAATGATTTTACAAATACAGGAAATCCCTCGACAGCCGTTCACTATTACAACTATCTGAGAGGCATTTGGAAGGATCTGTCTTCCATTACTTATGGTGGTAACGGGCACAATACCGGTATACCATGTAACTACATGTTCCCTGGATCGTCGGATCCAAAAGGATTTGGAACGAATATGATTCCACAAAGTCCGTGGGATGAAGCTTCTGTAAATAATGTGCCTGCAGACAGACGTTTTCTTGAAAGTGCAGGACCTTTTACTCTGAAAGGAGGAGCCGTTAATACCATCACCATTGGTGTTGTTTGGGCACGAACCACACAAGGTGGAAACCTTGCTTCGGTTGCTTTGATGAAAGGTGCAGATTCTAAAGCACAAAAATTATTTGACAATTGCTTTAAAACACTGGATGGTCCAACCGCCCCTATACTAAGCATTCAGGAACTGGAAAATCAATTGATACTTTCCTGGACCAATCCTAAAAATTCGAACAATTACAAAGAAAGTTATGTTGAGGATCCAAGTCAGGCAAGCTCTACCGATTCTGTTTATCGTTTTGAAGGATATAAAGTTTATCAGTTAAAGGATGCAACAGTAAGTGCTGCCGATTTATACAATGTTGACAAGGCACGATTGGTTTATCAATGTGATGTTCAAAACAATATTTCACAAATTGTTAATTATACTCCTGACCTGACTATTTCCGCACTAATTCCTAAAGAAATGGTAAACGGCGAAAATAAAGGAATAAGCCATAGTATTGTTGTTACAGAAGATAAATTTGCTGTCGGTAATACAAGGCTGGTTAATCATAAAACGTATTATTATGCAATCGTTGCTTATGGATACAGTCCAAGACCAAACCCGGTAGTATTTAATCCGGCTGTTTTAGAAGAGTATGCCCCATATATTCAGGGACGTTTATCTGCCGAAGGAAATGTAGCTTTTGCACATGCCGGTATTCCGCACATCCCTTCTCCGGAATCAGGCGGAACGGATATGCAGTCAAACTACGGATCAGGTCCTAAATTAATAAGAATAGAAGGGCATGGAAACGGTGGAAATGTATTGGATATTACAGATGCAACAACAGAAGATATCCTGAGAAACGATCTGGCAGTTAACCCTCAATACACAAATGGTGCTGGTCCGGTTGAAGTGAAAGTAATCGATCCTTTAAATGTAAAAGACGGGAATTATCGTTTAACACTTTCGTCAGATACAAAAAGTGCAAGATGGAGATTGGTCAATCTGACTACAGGTGAATATGTAAGTTCCGACAGCGTCATCGAATTCCCGAATGAACAAATTATTAATGGACAGGAATCTGGTTCTGATACGATTACCATTCCCACATGGGGACTTTCTGTAAATGTAAAAAATGTAAGCTATCCTGGTTTCACGAATTCAATTAATAATGGCTTCTTGGAAGCCTCTATGTCTTTCTCTGATCCGGCAAAAAAATGGTTGAGCGGACTTTCGGATTTAGAAGGAACATCTAATTTTAACTGGATCCGAAGCGGATCCGTTACGTTTACGGGTGCGGATGCGATCTTTAACGATTATACGGGTCTGGATGACATGCAAGCGTACGAAAAGATAATCAATGGAACATGGGCACCATATCGTTTATGTGCAGGAGCCTCTACTGCTATTTCTACTGCTGCTCCTGCCTGGAGTTTATTTCAAACAGCTACTTTATTAAAGAACCTGGCCAGTGTAGATGTAGTCATTACCAGTGATAAATCGAAATGGACAAGATGTCCGGTACTCGAAATTCAGGATGATCCTAACCTGGCAGATGGGAAAGCACTGAAATTAAATGTACGTAAAGCCGGCTCTGTTGATAAGGACGGTAAAGCAAACTACCCTTCAACGGATAATGATGATTTTGCTGAAGGAATGGGTTGGTTTCCCGGGTATGCAATCAATCTTGAAACCGGAGAACGCTTAAACATGGCTTTTGGAGAGGATTCGTTCCTGAAAAGTGAAAATGGTGCGGATATGTTATGGAACCCAACAAGTAATATAGTTGAGCAAGGAACCGGA
>CAZMRM010000387.1:2281-3797 GCA_964568515.1 uncultured Chitinophaga sp.
TACTGTTCGGAGGGAAGCATTACATTTACGTTTTTGGACACAATGCCGATCTGAAATATCCGGGCAGTGACCCAATTGCACCAAACCGTTTAAGAAGCATTCCTAGATATGATAAAGGAAAACAAATTTACGAGCTGCTTGATATTGCTATGAAGAACGGAACACTTGGTAACCGTTTTAAAAGAGATGTCTTTACAGATGCAATGTGGGTGAATATTCCGTTGCTTGCAACTGCAAAATCAAAACTCCTGGAATCCGAAGTGAAAATAAGATTAAGAGTGGCCAAGCCTTATAAAAAGGGATATTCAGTGGATTCATTATCTGTTGATTTAGCAACAAATCCAATTAATAATAATTTCCCTACTTATGAATTCAGTACCAGTGATCTGAAAACGGTAACGAATAACAAAGAAACCGCAAAAAATTCGCTGGACCTGATCAATATTGTTCCGAATCCATACTATGCTTATTCCGGATATGAAAAGGCCGGAGTGGAAAACATTGTGAAGATCACCAACCTCCCCAGAGAATGTACGATCAATATTTATTCATTAAATGGAAACCTGATACGTAAATTCAGAAAAGCAGATGAAAGTACTTCATTGAATTGGGACTTGAAAAACCAAGCGCTTATCCCTATTGCAAGTGGTATGTACATTATTCATATTGATGTACCCAATGTTGGTGAAAAGGTTTTGAAATGGTTTGGAGTAATGAGACCAATCGATTTAGATGCTTACTAGATCGAAAAATTTCTGATACTAAGAATATTACAAATAATGATAGCATAATAACAAAGAAGATATGAAGCACAGCTATAAATTAATAATTATTATTTTGGGATGCTTTTACAGTACTATTCCCGGATCATTTGCAGGGAATCCTGATCGTTCAGGACAAGCAGGCGCCTCCGAATTATTGATCAATCCCTGGGCAAGGAGCTCAGGATGGGCTGGTGCTAATGTTGCCGGTGCATATGGTGTTGAAGCTGCTTTTACAAATATTGCAGGTATTGCCCATACCAGAAAGACGGAATTGATTTTTTCACATCAGCAATTTTTGAAAGGATCCGGAATTTCTTTGAATTCTGCGGGTTTTACACAACACATCGGTGAAACGGGAGCGCTGGGCTTTGTAGTAACTGCAATGGATTTTGGCGATATCGACGTAACTACTGTCGAATCACCGGAAGGAAATTTAGGTAAATTTTCGCCTCAGTTTTTGAATTTAGGTATCTCTTACGCTAAAGGATTTTCGGATGATATTTTTGCCGGGTTCATGGTAAAGGTGATCACAGAAAAAATTTCAAATGTAAGTGCAAGGGGTATTGCATTGGATGCGGGGATTCAATATGTAACCGGTAAAAATGATCAGATAAAATTTGGAATAGCATTTAAAAATGTGGGGCCGAGAATGAAATTTTCAGGTGATGGTCTTTCCTTTAAAACACCTGTTCCTGCAGCTACCAATGGTTCTAATACGCTCACGGTTGATCAGCGTTCTGCTGTATTTGAAC
>CAZMRM010000388.1:0-3786 GCA_964568515.1 uncultured Chitinophaga sp.
ACCTACTTCGATTCCTGCTTCCCGTTTAAAACCAACACAATCTAAAATCATCTCATGTGCACAACGTCCGTTTTTACCGCTGTAAAGTGTTTGATATGATTCTTTCAAAGATTCTTTAATATAATTGGCATTCAAAATAGCCATCTTTGTAGCTTCCGTAACTCCTTCCCCTCCAAGCATTTTAATATATCCATAAGAAATCAATAAAATTAATGCGCTTCCGAAAGGTGCTGCTGAAACAGCATGTATTCCTTGTTCTCCACCTGTTTTAACAAGTGAATGGGATGGTAAAAACGGTACCAGTTGTTTTGCAACACCAATAGGTCCCATGCCAGGCCCGCCACCTCCATGAGGAATGGCAAAGGTTTTATGTAAATTTAAGTGACAGACATCTGCACCGATATTTCCCGGACTTGTTAAACCTACCTGTGCATTCATGTTTGCTCCATCCATGTATACCTGACCTCCGTTTTTATGAATGATGTCTGTAATCTCGATGATGCTTTCTTCATACACACCGTGTGTACTTGGATAAGTAACCATTAAGCAAGATAAATTGTCCTTGTGTTTGGTTGCTTTGTCGCGCATATCGTTTACATCAATGTTTCCTTTTTCATCACATTTCACCAATACGATCTGCAGGCCGCACATTGCTGCGCTGGCAGGGTTGGTACCATGAGCAGAGGTTGGTATCAATACAATGTTACGATGCGCATCACCACGAGATTGATGATATGCCTGTATTACCAATAACCCTGTATACTCTCCCTGTGCTCCTGAATTTGGTTGAAAACTCATCTTCGCAAACCCGGTGATCTCACTTAATGATTTATCTAATTCTTCAATGATCTCAATATATCCTTCTGCCTGTTCACTTGGAACAAACGGATGAATGTGTGCAAATTCCGGCCATGTAATTGGCATTAATTCAGATGCTGCATTTAATTTCATGGTGCAGGAACCCAATGAAATCATGGAATGTGTTAATGATAAATCTTTATTTTCCAATCGCTTAATGTAACGCATCATTTCCGATTCGGAATGATAGGTATTGAATACCGGATGCGTCAGAATAGCAGAGCTGCGTGTGGTTATAACCGCTTTCTGATTCAATACTGTTGCTTCTGTTATTACAGAAGGGGTTTTACCGGCTGCTTTTGAAAGTACCGCTATGATTGCATTTAAATCATCTGCATCTGTTGTTTGATCTACAGAAATTGTCAAGCCGGTATCAGTATAACGGAAATTAATCTGCGCAGCTTCTGCAATTGTTTTTATTTGTGCATTAACAGTTCCTGTCAATTTGATCGTATCGAAATACGGACCTTCCTCTACTTTGTATCCTAATTTTTTTAATTCTGTCGCCAATGCAACTGCCGAATAGTGAACTTGTTGCGCAATTCCTTTGATTCCTTCCGGACCATGATATACTGCATACATACTTGCCATAATTGCAAGTAATGCCTGTGCTGTACAGATATTTGATGTTGCTTTATCTCTGCGGATATGCTGTTCACGCGTTTGCAAAGCCATACGCAATGCAGGGTTTCCATCTGCATCAACAGAAACACCAATGATACGCCCCGGAATGATTCGTTTGTATTCTTCACGGCATGCAAAATAAGCAGCGTGAGGACCACCGAATCCCATAGGCACACCGAAACGTTGTGTGCTGCCTACTACCACATCCGCTCCCCATTCACCCGGAGGTGTCAATAAAACAAGGCTTAATACATCCGCAGCAACCGCGATAGCGATTCCACTTTCTTTTGCTTTTTTTACGAAATCTTCATATTCATGGACTTTTCCGTCTGCTGTAGGGTATTGTAATAATACACCATAAACACTGTTATCCAGCGTCACTCCTTTGAAATCACCTACTACCAATTCGATTCCCAGTGGTGTAGCACGGGTTTTTAACAGATCGATTGTCTGAGGATAACATTCATTGGAAACAAAAAATTTATTCGCATTGTTCTTAACCGCTTCACGGGAACGGCTGCTAAACAGCATGGCCATCGCTTCTGCAGCAGCTGTTGCTTCATCCAGTAAAGAAGCATTTGCAATCTCCATCCCGGTAAGATCCATAATCATGGTCTGGAAATTTAGAAGTGCTTCCAGTCGTCCTTGGGCAATTTCTGCCTGGTAAGGAGTATAGGCCGTGTACCAGCCTGGATTTTCAAGCACATTTCGTTGAACAACAGGAGGAATAATGGTATTGTAATAACCTAAACCTATATATGTTTTGAATACTTTGTTTCTGGCAGCCATTTTACGTAACTGCTTATGATACTGATATTCCGTGAGCCCTTTTGGCAGATTCAAAGGTTTTTTCAACCGGATAGCCGCAGGAATTGTTTGATCAATCAATTCATCAACAGAATTTGCTCCGATTTTCTTTAACATTTCTTTTACATCGTTCTCACGTGGCCCATTGTGGCGATTTACAAATTTATCAGTCGTAATCATGGATTTTTGTTTTATTTTTGGAATGCAAATATACTTAGAAATTAAGTTCATTCGGCAAATTAAGTAGATCATTTCCCATTTCTATAGTAAATATTTTGATTTTGAACTAAAAACTTAAATCATTGTGTATGAAAAATTTTCAATTATCAATGTTTTTTTTATTACTGGTTCTGCTTAACAATAGGGCTTTTCCCCAACAAAAACCAGATTCCATTCTAATGATAAATGGTGATGTTTTCCATGGTAAGGTCATCCGGCTGACAGAAAGGGATCTGGTTGTCAAAGATTCTGAAAAAGCTGTTCAGGAATTTAATATTGATAAAGAACTTGTATTTTCCTATTCCAATGCTACCGGTGAATATATTGTTTATACCTATGATACTTTATCAGGGAATGATTTTACGATAGATGAAATGCGCTATTTTATCAGAGGGGAACAAGACGGCAAAAAAGGATTTAAAGCAAGACCTGCTTTTTATACAAACATGGTCATTGGTGCAGCCAGTGGAATTACGGGTTCTGTTTTTTTTCCGGTTCCTGTTTTTGCTTTTGCTGTTCTGGCCGGAATTCCTAAAGTAAAGATCAACAGAAATACGGTACGTAACCAGGATGACCTAACCCATCCTCCTTATATTATGGGGTATGAGCGTATGGCAAGAAGAAAAAGAAAAATCCAATCGCTGGTCGGAGGGGGTATTGGCCTGGTTGCAGGCATTGGCACTTTTTTTATTTTACAAGCTTCTGATAAGGAAATCCTCCAATAGAACCATCCACTCTTGTCATAAAATAATTTGTCTGCTTTGTATCAACGTTTCTTCATTTTCTGTTGTTTGGCAACAGATATACATGTTGCTTTAGGTGCAATAGGAGAAATAAACCCCATAGTTGGCTGAAAGTTTTATAATCGTTTATAGTGTACTTAATAATCCATAATTAGCTTACTTCTCAATTTTCTTCTTCAACGCAATCTGTAACGATTCAGCAAAGGCCTTGGCTGTTTTTAACAAATCCTCCTGTGTATGTGCTTCACATACGAAACCAACTTCATAGCCTGAAGGTCCCAGATAGACCCCTCTTTCCAATAATTCTTTATGCAATATTCTGAAGTATTTCATAGAGTCGCCATCAATTGCTTCAGCCGTACGAATCTCTTCTTTATCCGTAAAAGCAATCCAAAAAATACTGCCAATGGAAAAAATTTTCAGTTGCGCCGCCAACGAATCACTATTTAAAAAAATCTGTTCAATCAGAAATTTTGTTTTTAATTCCAGGCTACGATAAAAATCCGGTTTCAGGCATTCGGTAAGCTGGGCGATA
>CAZMRM010000389.1:0-3769 GCA_964568515.1 uncultured Chitinophaga sp.
TAACAATGAAACCCTGCACCCATTGGTAAGCTTGGTTCATTTGAATAAAGCCGAACCAAGAAAACTCAAACGCTTGCGTTATGAGTTTTATACGGTCTTTTTTAAACAAATTTATTGTGGCGATTTGCGTTATGGGTTGAGTAATTATGATTATGAAGAAGGTACATTGATATTTCTAGCTCCTGGTCAGGTCATTGGGGAAAGTAAAAATGAATATTATCAGCCACAAGGTATTGCTTTGGTTTTCCACCCTGATTTGATTGCAGGTACATCACTTGGGAAAAGTATGGGCAATTATCATTTTTTCTCTTATGCTGTTAATGAAGCTCTGCATTTGTCGGAACAGGAAAGAAAGATTATTCAGGATTGTTTTGCCAAAATTGAATATGAGTTGCAACACGCTATTGATAAGCATAGCAAGCAACTCATTGTATCTAATATTGAACTGTTCTTAAATTATTGTACCCGCTTTTATGACCGTCAGTTTATTACAAGAGATAACGTCAATAAAGGAGTTTTAGAACGCTTTGAACAATTATTAGATAGCTATTTTTCTTCGGACAAACCGCATAATACAGGCTTGCCGTCTGTTTCGCGGAGTGCTGACGAACTGCATTTATCCGCTAATTATTTCGGTGATTTAATCAAGAAAGAAACAGGCGTATCTGCACAAGAGTATATCCAAACCAAAGTAATCAACCTAGCCAAAGAACGGATTTTTGACCAAAGTAAATCTATCAGCGAAATTGCCTATGAACTGGGCTTTAAATATCCGCAACACTTTACCCGGTTATTCAAACAAAAAACAGGAGTAACACCTGTTGAGTATCGAAGTCTGAATGGAGTCGCCTGATCCATTTTAATGGAGACAGGTTTATGGGACCGAGATAGTATTTAAAAAAATTTAAATACAGAAGAATTTTTTCAAATACTATCTCGATAAAAAAAAGAGCGTCCGGAAAATCCGGACGCTCTTTTTTATGGAAGAGTGAGGGAACATCTACTTAATTAGTACTCACAACCACTTTTTTATATGCGAAACCATTATCCGTCACAACCTGTACATTGTAAAAACCGGCTTCTGCAATGTTCAGCGAAAATGTTTTATTACCATTTACAGCAAAACTGTTTACCAGTTGTCCTGCCGCATTGAATACATTGATCGTTTTTAAAGTATACTCGGAAGAAATGTTTAACAAACCTCCCGAAGGGTTGGGATAAATACTCACTTCTTTTGCCAACTCACCTGCATCTGCAATACCGGTTGTGGTGAACGGAGTGGTAATAACCAGTGTTTCTGCCCATGTTCCGGAACCCGAACGTGTAGTAATACTTTTTCCACTGGTGTATTTGGTGGTTGAAAAACTGTTGTTTCTCCAGGAATCCATGAACGTTAATGAGCCTGCGGTTTTATCATAACCACAACCTACCACTACGTGTCCGCCACCCTGGCTCCAGAAGATACCAATTACGAAAGGACGCTTTCCTTCCAGTTCACTGGTGATTTTGGCAACAGTGATGGGACCGTCGCTTACCACACTTTTAATTTTGCCAAAATAATCCAGCATGCCGGTGATACCATAATTGTATTTTATTTCATTGGGCTGGTTGCATTTTCCGGATGGATTTGTACAACAGGCAGTATTGCCAAAAGTGCTTGGTTTAAGTGTTCTGGCATATTCCACGATCTGGCATTGTTCTTTTTTTGTTCCATAATACTCAAGGATGCATTGACTGTCTGTTGCCCAGCACCATTGATCCTGTGACTGTGTTTTTGAAGGAACATCTGCTTTATAGGTTTGTGCAATGGATACACCACCCATTAAAAGCATGCTTGTAAGTATATGTAATCTGAGATTTTTCATGTGATTCATTTTTAAAATATTGAAAATAGGTTTACAATTTCTGCGGCTTTATTTTGCCCTTAATTCCAGGGCTTCAACAGCTTCATCCAGCTTATAGCTTATTTGCCGGGCCCGGCCCGCTTCATTTTGTAAAGCAACCTGAGCAGATTCCAATGGAAAGAATGCTGCATTTTCAATACCTGTATTCACATTACTGTTTGCAACAAAGCTGGAGGCTTTGCTATAAACATTCAACATGATGTGCTCCTCGTTTTCGGCCAGTACATTCTGTTTTTCATAGGCCTGAAGTTCTTCTGCCAAAGGAGCGCCGCCTACTGTTTCAATTTCATACTTCCCGTCAACAAGTGATACGGTCAATACAGCTCTGTACTGGCTGTTAACGGAAACAACCACATTGTAAGAATTTGTCTGGAACGTGTTTCCATCCGCACTTATTCCAACGATCCGGTAAATACTGGCCGGAACAGCTTTTGCAAACTCAGCGCGATCATTGAATCCATGCTGTTTTTCCATCCCTTGCGGAATGATTTCCAGAAAAGAATTCAATTCTGCTTTTACAGATTGATTGATGTTTTGATTGATCTGAACAAACGTTTGTTGTTTTTCATTATCTCCATTGCCTGCATGAGTCAATGTAGATAGCCCGAAAACAAAGGCAGGGATGACGATTAGTAATCTTTTTTTCATGATTAAGTTGTTTTTGGTTTAGAGATTATTTAATTGAAGTTAAGCTTCTATTAAACCAAAAACAACTTTTACGGTTATAAAGTAAACCAGACGTTAAGCTCAAGTTCCTTGTTTTTACTAGTAAAATCGCCGATCAAAGAATAAAATCCCTTCATTTGGATCAGGATAGAATTAAAGCCTGCTAATGTTCAAGTAAACAGTTGCAAATTTTTTTTCACCAATGGCAAAAATAAATTTGTCGACAGCATCCAGACATTCGTCTTGCATGAGCTATGTCTAAAGGGATTCAAAGGATCAGGCTTTTTCTGTACCGGCAGCCTTTTTCATTTGAATGTATTCGGAAGGTGTGAGACCCGTAAATTTTTTAAACGCACCATTAAAAGTTGATTTGGAGCTAAAGCCCACCGACTGTGCAATTCCTTCGATGTTATACGATTTGATCTCATCATTCAGCAAGCAGATCTGCGCCTCCTGTATACGGTACTTGTTAATGAAGTTATTAAAATTGGAACCGGTTTTTTCATTGATGATCTGTGAAAGGTAGGTTCTGTTGGTGTTCAGCTTCTTGGCAACATCTTCTATCGTCAGTTTATTGTTCATATAAATTTTGTCTTCTTCCACCAGTTTCAGCAAATTATTATACAAGGCATTGTTCGCCTCATCCGACAATAAAGAGGTAGCATATTTTTCTTTTTTCTTGATCTCCTGTAGTTCCTGATCCTTCTTGATCAGCTCTACACTGTTATCAAACAAACGATGATACGAATCCTTTAACTGGCGGTTGCGCATCAGTATCACTGCAAACAGGCAAATGAAAACCAGAAAACCAAAAAGCGAAAAATAAATCAGGAAGCGTTGCTGACTGATTTCCGAATCCTTTAAAGTCTGCTGCTTATCAAACAACTCTTTTTCTTTGTCACGTATATCCTTTTCATTTTCCTGTTGCACCTGTTGCTGGCTACGCACAATGTCCGATTCTTTCAGGCGGTGATAGCGATTGAGGTAATTAAAAGCACTCTGATGATCACCGGTCTCATCATAATATTCGGCCAACTGGGGCAGGATCTCGAAAGAGGAACTGATCAGTTTATTTTGCTCCGCCACTTCAAGTGCCTGCAATGCATAAGCAATTGCATTGTTATAATCTTTATCCTGTGCATACACGTTGCTCATCTTTTGCAGAATGGTGGCAATGTTCAGTTTATCATTTGTTTCCT
>CAZMRM010000390.1:0-3762 GCA_964568515.1 uncultured Chitinophaga sp.
GGTGAATGATATCCCTACAACCACCCGTGCACGGGCAGCAGCAGAAGAGTACCTGGGTAAAGAAAATGTGGAGGAGCTTCCATTACGCATGACAGCAGAAGATTTTGCCTTTTATTCTCAAAAAATTCCGGCCTGTTTTTATAGATTGGGTACAGGAAATAAGGCAAAAGGAATTATCAGCGGTGTACATACAGCTACATTTGATATTGATGAAAAAGCACTCGAAGTGGGAGCAGGATTAATGGCATGGCTGGCAGTAAATGAATTGAAGGAATGAGTTTCCGATATTTTTAAATGACAAACGAGACACCTATAAAAGCAGCTTAACAGAATTAGAACTGTACTTGCTGTGAAAAGAACAGAACAACTAAATGGTTGGCGAAATAGATGAAAGTAACTCCAGGGCACTATCCAAGTGATGTGGCAATAAAATGCAACCTTTCATAGAAACCCTGCAGATCTTATAAAATTTTAGATACAGATATTTGTGAATTCTTAAATCCTGCTAAATAAGTTATTGTCTTGCAGTTCTTTAGAGACAGACTTTCCACACAAATGTTTCTTAAACCGAATCACCGAGAACCCTGCCTGTATTTTTTGCTTCAATTTAACTGGCTAAACCTAAATAATTCAGTAAATTTGTTTATACCATCCATTCATCAGTCAGGTCATTGCTTTGGAATTTTGTTTTCTTAGTTTAACTTAAAAAGAGTGTTCAATGGGGAGAAATTAAAAGAACCCATCCCACTCTCCTCATTTATTCAAATAAGAGGTTATCATGGAACAGCGGGATTATTTAAAAAAACAAATTGATCAATTCGCAGAAGCGCTCGCGAAGCTGCTTTCCGATTTATCCTTGCTGAAAAAGGAAAATGAAAGAAGTGAATTCATTGAACTTACCAATCAAACATTAAAGGCACAAATGGATCAGGACCTCGAAGAGCTTCTTTCCATATCTGATGAAACATTTGTGAATATTTTAAAAACAAAGAAGATAAAGAATGATGGTTTGGATAAACTGGCAGAAGTGCTTTTGTTTATCGCCGATAAGGAAGAGCCGGTAGAAGCAAAGCGATTGTATAAAAAAAGCCTGCTGCTTTTTGAAAAACTGGAATCGGTTGAACCCATATATTCCATGGACCGTCATCGTAAAATTGAACGAATTAAAAAGATATTGGCATGACACCCGGTAATTGTTTTTTATTTTTTAATTTCAACAAAAATTGAAAAATGAAAAACACATTTGTTCTTTACTTGTTCTTGTTTCTGGTTATTTGCTTTTCCTGCGGTAACCCGCATACTCCCGCCCCTGCTGATCCCATACTTTCTTATTTTGAAAACCCGGATACCGGTATGCAGTCCGGTGGTATAAAAATGATCCCCATCACTACTTCAAAAGGTACTTTTCACGTGTGGACCAAACGGGTTGGAAACAATCCGACCAAAAAAATCCTGCTGCTTAACGGAGGACCGGGTTGCACACACGAATACTTTGAAAGCTTTGAAAGCTTTTTACCAAAAGAAGGAATTGAATTTATTTATTATGATCAATTGGCCTGCGGCAATTCTGACAATCCAAAAGATACTTCTCTTTTTGATTTGGACCGCTATGTAGAAGAAGTAGAACAGTTACGCAAAGCTTTAACCCTGGACAAAACAAATTTTTATTTATTGGGCCATTCATGGGGAGGAATTGTTGCAATGCAGTATGCTTTGAAATACCAGGATCACATGAAAGGACTCATCATTTCGAATATGATGGCCAGTTGTCCACTGTATGGAAAATATGCAGATGATGTATTGGCCAAACAAATGGATCCTGTGGTATTGGATAGTATTCGTAGCCTGGAAAAAAACGGGGATACTCAGAATCCGCGTTACATGCAATTGCTGGAAAAACATTTTTACTCTCATCACATCTGCCGCATCTATCCATACCCGGAACCGGTTAAACGTTCATTCGATAAAATGAACATGGACCTGTATGTCATTATGCAGGGGCCTTCCGAATTTGGTATTTCAGGTAAATTAACCAACTGGGATGTGAGTAAGGAATTGAAGAACATTAAGATCCCGACACTGGTAATCGGAGCCACATACGATTCCATGGATCCTCATTATATGGAATGGATGAGCCGGCAAATTCCTTCATCCACATTTTTACTTTGCTCAAAAGGCAGCCACATGTGTATGTGGGATGACCAGCAAACCTATTTTAACGGACTGATTAAATTTATGAAAGAAGGTTAATAAGGTGTCAAGTATTTATCAATGGTGAACTGAGTTTCAAATGTTATCTTTTTACCACTGATGTCCTGTTCTTTTTGTGAATTCCATAGATCAATGTATAAATAGAAGTTACTGTATTTGTTAAATGTAGCGAGTTCGGTTGCAGTGAATGTTACACTGATGTCTCCGGTTTTGTATTGTTTAATGAAATTTTTTCCAGCTACATCGTAAAGTTTGATGATACCGCTTGTGGTGTTGCTGATGCCATTTAGCAGCAGTATAAAATCCTTTGACAGGTCAATGGAATCAGGAATAGCAGCATACCCTGCAAATACCGGAATTTCAATGCTCTTATCAAAATCAGGTATCCCGTTATTCCCTTCCACATGCCAGTTGCAGGTCAGCGGCAGTGAATCATTGGAATAATAGCTGTTATTGCTTTTTACCGCCATTTTTTTATTGTTTAACAGAATGGAGTCGACAGTAACAAAATTGCTGGCCGTATTGCTTGAATAAAAATAAGCATAGGAGGTGGAAACGGTTTGTAAGGGATCCGTTTTGGACACAAAACTCTTTGCAACATAGTTTTTAAAATAACCATCAATATGTGTAGGAAGTTCTACCGGTGTGTCATCAATGACAGGGGTAGAATTATCTTTTTTACAGGATGCAAAAATGAATAGCGAAAGCAAAAGTACAAAGGCAATTTTTTTCATGATCTTTTTATAAATAGTTATGGTCCACCATTATTCTGTAGACTAACGAATAACCCTGCTGAATGTTACTGACAAATTTTAAGCAAAGTCTATGTTAAGAAACCGGTTTACCAAGCAGGAGCAAAAATACACATAAATCGGTTAATAATGGATACTGTCCACTGTAGTTCTTCTGCAAGAAGTATATAAATATTCATTATTGACCAGACTGTATTGGTGGATAGAAGTATCTGTTTCTTTACGTTACGTAGGCTATGGAAAAATATTAAAGCCTTGTAAAAATGACAAGGCTTTAAAAAAATGGCAGCAGTTTGCTTATAAGCATTTCTTTTGGGTGTAACCCAAAAGGTTAATTTCCGAATTCGCTCATAAAACGAATGCGCATCAATCGTATTTCTTCTTCGGTATATTCGTCTTCTCCCAGTTCTTTCAACGCATGATCAATGGAGTCGCTGTTTGATTCCTTAAAGTAATCCAGTGTTTCCTGTTGTTTCTCATCTTCCATGATTTCATTCAGGTAATAGCCGATGTTTACTTTTGTGCCGGATGAAACGATGCTTTCAATTTCGCTGATCAGATCGTTAAGGTTGAGTCCTTTTGCACTGGCAATGTCTTCTAAAGGCAGCTTTCGGTCAATGCTTTGGATGATGTATACTTTTAATCCCGATTTATTGACAATGGATTTTACAACCATATCCAATGGGCGCTCGATCTCATTTTCTTCCACGTATTTTTCAATCAGTTCGAGGAAGGGTTTACCGAATTTTTGTGCCTTACCCTGTCCGACCCCGGTAATATTTACCAGCTCTTCCATTTT
>CAZMRM010000391.1:0-3755 GCA_964568515.1 uncultured Chitinophaga sp.
GGATAACTTAATCCGGTCACGACTGTTGTTTGCACATAGGTGCCTGGTAGTGTTTGTGCATTGGTTGCGAATGCCAATATGCAAAAAGTAAAGAGGAGCAGCTGGTTTTTCATGGAGACTATTTTAAAAAAGTTAGGTGTTATGCAACAAACTGAGTTTACAAACATACAAAAATCAAACAAAGGGATAAATGTTTGATCTGTTCCGGTTTAAGTAATAAACTATTACAAGAGCGGGTATAAAGTTGTACTGGCTGGGAAAATTGTTTCCAAAAGTTTTATACCTTTGATGGTGATGAATAAAGCATATATCTTATTGGGGAGTAATGAGGGCAACCGTTTAGAGTACCTTTCCAGAGCTCTGGATTTGATACAACAGGAGGCCGGGAAAATGCTCCTTCAATCCGGAATTTATGAAACAGTTGCCTGGGGAAACCCGGATCAGCCGGATTTTTTGAACCAGGTAATTTGTATTGACACCACACTGGATCCTTTATCACTTCTGAAAAAATTACTGGACATCGAAAAAATGATGGGTCGCTCCCGCAATGGAAGTAAATGGATGCAACGGATCATTGATCTGGATATCTTATTTTATGAAGACCGGGTTGTGAAAGAAAAAGATTTATGTATTCCACATCCTTTTATCCAGGATCGAAAATTTGTATTATTGCCCTTAAAGGAAATTGCTTCCGGACTTGTACATCCTGTATTAAAGAAGGATATTGCTACCTTGGCAGGAGTATGTAAAGACATGCTGGAAGTAAGAAAATTACCTTTGGTACCTTGACAAATGAGTTGTAAACAAAATAGTGTTCACCATTATAATTTTAACGCCTGTGCAACATAAATTTATTGCTATTGAAGGAGCCATTGGTGCAGGAAAAACAACGCTTGCAAAGATGCTTGCCTCTGATTTACAATCGACCTTGCTTCTTGAAGAATTTTCTGAAAATCCTCATCTTATTAATTTTTATAATGAACAGGAAAAGCATGCACTTTCATTGGAGCTGTCCCTGTTGCTGGAACGTCATCAACAATTAACAGGATTGGCCGCTATTCAGCGTTTGGTAGAATCATCCTGTGTTTCGGATTATTATTTTATCAAATCACTTTTGTTTGCAAATATTAATTTGCCCGAAGACCAGTATTTATTATTCAAACGTTTGTTTGAACTGGTAACCGATCAGTTTCCCATACCCGATCTGTTGGTATATATCAACCGACCCGTTGCTGTTTTAAAAGACAATATCCTTCATCGTGGAAGACCATATGAACAAACGATAACTTCCTCTTATCTTGCTACCATACAGAATACCTATCTTTCTTATTTCAAAACAGTAAAGAACCAGGCGATTTTAATATTGAATGTCGGTGAAATGGATTTTGAAAAGAAAAAAGATGACTATAAAAAGATCTATACACTCATTGATAAAACCTATCCACCAGGAATAACGGAACTAAATTTGAGATAGCGGTTGTGCTTTAATAATCATTAATTATTTCAATATTCTTTAATAAAATGTCGATAATTTGAAAATTATATTATTTTTGCACACATAAAATTTTATTTACTCTAATATTATTTACAGGACAAACAAAAAATAAAATGAAAAAACAATCTATACAAATTCTAGGAGTTGCGCTTGTAGCTGTTGGATTTACAGCGTGCAGCGGACTAGGTAAATTGGTAAAAAATGCCGATAAGATTACCTACAAGGTTACACCTGATCCTATGGAAATGCATGGTGATAGTGTTGGTATAAGCATTACAGGTACTTACCCGGCAAAAATATTCCCCAAAAAGGCAACAGTTACTGTTATACCTGTAATTAAATACAATGGCGGAGAAAAAGAATTAAAACCGGTTGTGTTGATCGGTGAAAAAGTAGAAGGTACAGGTCAAAAAATATCCAATGCAAAAGGCGGTAGCTTTTCTTATACTTCAGATAAAGTTGCTTATGTTCCTGAAATGCGTGTTGCTACTTTAGAAATAAAAGCTGCGGGACAAGTAAAGAAAAAATCAAAAAATCTTCCTAATAAAAAAGTTGCTGATGGTATAGTTGCTACTCCTCTTTTAGTAAAAAACGATGAAAAACCGATCTTAGGAAAAGATAATTTTCAAAAAATAATTCCTCTTTCCAAAACAGGACAGATTTTCTTCATAATCAACCAATCTCAAGTTCGTTCTTCCGAACTGAACAGTGAAGACATGAAATCCTTCAAACAATTTGTGGCAGACGGTGTATCGAAAAAACTTGAATTCAAAGGAGTAAATGTTTCTGCATATGCTTCTCCGGATGGTGAATTGACATTGAATGAAAATCTTGCTACCAACCGGGCCAAAGAATCAGTAAAAGCATTAACTGCCCTCTTTAAAGATAAAAAATCAAGAGTTGAAGCTGCTGCTGCAAATCCTGCTTTCTACAATACAGTAACGACCGCTGAAGACTGGGATGGTTTCAAAAAAGCAATGGAAGCTTCTTCCATCGCAGATAAAGATTTGATCTTACGTGTTCTTACCATGTATCCTGACGGTGAGACCCGTGAAAAGGAAATTAAAAATCTTGCAGCTACCTACACTGAAGTTGCCGATAAGATCCTTCCCCAGTTACGCAGATCCGTTCTAACATTGAATGCTGAACAAAAAAGCCGTACAGATGAACAAATCACACAGTTAACAACTACTGCTCCTGACAGTTTATCTGTTGAAGAATTACTTTATGCAGCTACATTGACTACTGACCTGAACACACAATTGGACATCTACAAAAAAGCAGAAACCAGATATGCTACTGACTGGAGAACTTCTAACAATGTTGGATATATCTATTTGTTGCAAAACAAACCAGATGATGCAGAAGCTCAATTCAAAAAAGCAGACGCAGCAGCAGCAAACAATAGCGTTGTAAAAAATAACCTGGCCATCATTGCTCACAAAAAAGGTGACCGCAAAGGTGCCCTTGAACTGTATAAATCTGCATTGAGCGCCGGTCCGGAAGTAAATTACAACATGGGCATCATCGAAATTCAAAATGGTAACTACTCAAGTGCTGTTTCTGATTTCGGTTCAGCAAATTCTTTCAATGCTGCTTTGGCAAAATTACTGAATGGAACTCCTGATGCTGTTTTTGCTACACTTGATGCCTCACCTGAAAAAGATGCTGCCATCTCTTATTACTTGAAAGCTATTGCCGGTGCACGTACCGGAAAAGCAGATGTTGTAAACAGCAATTTGCAAATTGCCATTCAAAAAGATGCATCATTAAAACAAGAAGCACAAACGGATGCTGAATTTATCAAGTTCCGCGATACTGCTGAATTCAAAGCAATCGTAAACTAAAATAGTTTTATATTTCATAAAAAAAGGAGACAAATTGTCTCCTTTTTTTATGTTTAAAATTTAATTTCCATGTTTTATTAATCAATTAAGAATTTGCATCGCTTTTGTGTACCGGATGCTTGGAGCAGCGTGGAGAAATTGCCCTGCTTTGCGATGCGATAAAGTTCACACACGCCCCTGTCCCGCCCGGAACCACAAGCACCGGCCCTTATGCATATACAGTACTATGTTTGATACAAATTTCGGGATAACCATTAAATAGTATACATTTGTAAAAACAGCTACCTTTATCGCCTTAAATGAAAAACACTTTACCTTATATCGTTTGTTTGTTCAGCCTTGGTATTGTTTATTTTGCCCCCGGTTCTCAAGCTGCTTCCGCTTCTTCCCTCTCCAATACACAGGACACCATT
>CAZMRM010000392.1:0-3738 GCA_964568515.1 uncultured Chitinophaga sp.
AGTCTTTCCCAATAAGGCAACTTGTAAATAGGCTTCAGGATTCATTTTTTTTGAAGTAAGACCTTCATCAAATAGTTTGGGACGGGAAGAGGCATATAAATTACCATGCGCATCATATAAATTAATATCTGTAAAAAAAACAACAGAAAGTTTTTTCATGATAAAAGAAGAATAGTCAGACAAGGAACTGTGTAATGAATTTTCTGTTCCCAGCTGATTTTCCACTTCCATCAGCACAGAATGAATTTTTTCACTGATATTTTCCTGGTTCTTTGTTTCAAACTGCTGCTTAATGTAATAAATAGTACCACCTCCGAATAAGGCCAAAGAGATAAGTACTATTAGTACCAACAATACCTGAATACGGTATTTTAATGTAAAGCTTTCTAATAATTTGCTTAAAGAAAGCTGCCTGAAAAACAGAATAGATAAAAGCAATAAACTAAAAAAAGTAAATAAATAGGAAAAAGTGGTGATTTTCCCTATCCATCCTTCATCATGTTTACTGAGAATGATGAGCGTATCGCTATCCGGATGATAAAAAAGATGGTCAAATCCTTCTTTTGTTATAAAGTTGAACGGAGCCGTTTGATTCTCGGTTTCGGGAGCCTTTGTACTGTATAAGTATTTTCCATAATGTGTGATGAGCACACCGTATTTGTATTTGGCATAAGAATAATTGGCGAGCTCTTGTGATAATCCGACATTCCTGTCAAGTAACAGTTCGGGAAATCCAATTTCATCCGAAATAAATTTCCCATCCAATTCCATGTATAACGTTCCAAATTTTGTTTTATCCGGTTTTTGAAAAGGCAGTTTAGCAATGTAACTTACTTTTCCGGAAGCATTGTCCAATGAATAAAAGTGATTACTAAAGGTAGAACGTCCGCTTTCTTCAATAAGTTCATCAAAATAAAGATTATTATCAAAAGCAGAATTCTGTGACCTGATTACCGGAACACACATGCTGTCGAATAAGGCAATATGGATGTCATACTTCTCCCAAAAACCGCTGAAATATTGCTGACGAAGACGTTTTTCAAATTCTATGGTTTGTTTCTCTCTACCACTTACAAACGAACTCAGAAGCGAATCTTTTGAAATATTTGTTTCAACATCCTGAAATAGTAATTCAGCAATAGGATCCTGTTCAGCAGCAATTTTTTCGGCATATATTTTACGGCTCTCTTCTTCCTTAATTCTGGAGTATTTAATCAAAACATGGACGGTATACAGCGAAAAAAGAAAGACCAAAAAAATTATGCTTGAAAAAGGATAAATAGAATGGCGGTGCTTTATAAAGGCAATAATGGAAAGAATAACCACCGGCCAAAGGATAATGATAAGATCACGACTTCCGAGATAATGATAAATACAGCTGTGAACAATAACTGCAATAGCAAAAGAATAGGTGATGTTCTTTTTATTTAGTGATAGTTGCTTGATTAAGAAAATCAGTTTATCCGAAAAAAGAAAATAAATGAATAATAAAAGTGCTATAATTACGATACTGATCAGGCTGTATGCGTTAAGACTAAAAAGCGTGTTGATCGTAAAGGGGATACTGGAATTCCGGATTAATCCAATAAAAAGTGAACTGATAATCCAGGATAACCAGAAGTAAAAAAGGAAAATAAAAAAAACGATTAGATGCGTATATGGAATTCTTGTAGTATGAAACCGGGTTGGAATAATGACCTCTGTATAAACTGTAAAACAGATATAGAAGAGTAAAATAGTATTGATTAATAAATCACCTAAAGATGACAGCCATATGGAATTGGAATCAGCAAAAATTTTAGGATGAAATAAATCAAAACAATAAAAAGATTCAGGAAAGTTGAAATGAATAGTAAAGTAACGTAAAATAAAAATCGTGGTAACAAATAAAAGAACGCTGTAATTTTTACTGATTCTGCCAGCGATTGATAAGCAGCGTTTTTTCAAATAAATGATCAGGCAAAAAAATGCAAGAATATCGATTAAGCATGCAAGATAGGTTATAATTGAAATTGGATTTTCTGCATTGATTTTTAAAGAGAATAAATAATCCCCATTCATATTGCTTAAAGCATTTCCGGAATAAGAATTATCTGTAATTAATTTTGTTTCGGCAGGAACGAAAAAATCTTTTTGAAATTCATTGGTTAAATACTTATTCTGATATGGGAATTCATTTTTAATCAATATCAAACCAACAATGGTTTTTGTTGTTGTAGAATTAGTATGAGGGTGCATTACCTCAAACCATCCATTATACAGTTTGGCCATTTTGGTATCCAGGCAAACCTCTTTTATCCAGTTCTCCACGGCAATGGAATTGTCGCTCCAAAATTTTAAGGTATCGCTTTCATAAATTAGCAAAGCAATACCTTGTTTTTCAAGAAGCATATTATAATAGGTAGGTTTTTGTTTGAAAAGCTCATTGTAATCTTGTTTTTCGGCGCGTTTTGCCAGAATAAGCATTTCATTATTTAGCAGACTTTCTTTTTTTCTTAATGTTTTTTCAAATGCATTAATAGTTGTTGAATGTCTGTTATTATAATAATGTGTTAGCAGATAGGCAATGGTAAAGAGAACCAATGCAGCAATGAGTAGAAAGTGTTTATTTTTGGAAAAATTTTTCAATAAAAGGGGATTAATGTACATTTACCAACAACGGATAATTATGATAAATACTTACCCGGATACAAATGTCAAGAAAAAAAGTTTACCATTTACCTCATAAATTGTACCAGGCAAAATGACGAGTAAGCAAAAAATACAACCGGCAAAAACAAAACAATTGAATTTTAAATTGTCCAAAGACGTAGCGGGATTCAATATGCAAGCGTTAATTTTGGTAATAATCGGACTCGTTTTTTATTCCAACTCCTTTTGGAACGAGTATGCACTGGATGACGGAATTGTGATTGAAAAAAATGAATATGTACAGGAAGGTTTTAGAGGGATACCAAAGATATTAAGTACAGATGCCTATGATAGCTTCTATAAGCAAATGAATGCCGGGCAACAGCTTTCTGGTGGACGATACAGGCCTTTGTCAATTGTAACGTTCGCTGTTGAACAACAGTTTTTCGGAACCAAAAAGCAAACTTCGCCCACTCAGTTGGCTTCATTACGGCATGTGGTAAATGTACTTATCTATATATTTTCTGTTATTGTCCTGTTGTTTTTTCTCCGGGAATTTATTTTTAAGGAAAATACGTTTGTTGCCTTTACAATCGCTTTTCTTTTTCTGATTCACCCTATACATACTGAAGTTATTGCCAATATTAAGAGCAGGGATGAAATTCTGTCCTTTCTTTTTATTATCCTTACTTTTATCAAAACATTTCAATACCAGGAGAACAAGCAGAAAAGATCTCTTTTTTTTGCCTTGTTTTATTATTTCCTTGCGCTTCTTTCCAAGGAATATGCAATCACTTTGGTCGTATTAATCCCGATGTTATTGTACATCAAAAAAAATGAGTCCATACGGCGATCACTAATTGACGCGATACCCTTTTTTATTATTGCAGGACTTTACCTCTTGATACGTTTTTCCATTGTTGGCAAAGGAGCAAATATTGTAAATCAGGATGTGCTGAATGATCCTTTTAAATTTGCGACCCCTGTAGAGAAATGGGCAACAAAAATAGAAATACTGAATCATTATTTACGTTTACTTTTTTATCCAAATCCATTATCCAGTGATTATTCTTACAGAACGATTCCATACACTGATTTCTTTGATCC
>CAZMRM010000393.1:0-3722 GCA_964568515.1 uncultured Chitinophaga sp.
GATGATAGGCGGATCTATGGAAGGATATTCCCGTACACCCAGGTAGGTATATCCGATCACACCGAACAAAACGATAATGATTGACATTACAATGGCCAGTACCGGTCTGTTTATACTTATTGAAGAAATATTCATTCGATTATTTTATTTTTTGAAGTCTGTTATTTTAACAATAGCATCCGGTTTTAACTGCATGATACCTCCGGTCAATACCGTATCACCAGCTTTTAAGCCTTTTGTAATCTGAATTTTTGTATCGGTACGTATACCCGTCTCCACTCTTGAATAAAAGGATTTCCCATTTTTCAGAATAAAAACCTTTTGCCCACTGACATCAGGCATAATGGACTCTGTAGGGATCATAATTGCGTCGTTGATATCATTTAAAATAATTGTAACCTGCGCAAATGCTCCCGGATAAATGTTATTCTTCACATTCGGACAAATGGCACGAACCTGGACCGTACGCGTGGCAGCATCAATTTTTGGTTCGATAGCATAGATCTGCCCTTTGAGCTGTTCCTCTACTCCTTCAATGTTGAAAATCACTTCTCCATTTTTTTTCAGGTAGGAGGAATAACGTTCCGGTACAGCAAAATCCAGTTTAACCGGATCTACTTGTTGTATGCTTGCAATAATTGTGGTTGGTGATACAAAAGCGCCTTCACTTACATTCTTTAATCCGATGATCCCATCAAAAGGTGCCTTTATTTCTGTTTTTAAAATCTGGGCCATTTGAAAATCCATATCCGCCCTGATGGTGTTATATTCACTTTGAATAAGATCATAATCCTGTTGACTGATTCCGTTAATTGTTAATAATTGCTTTTGACGATCAAGTGTTTGTTTTGCAAGCTCTTGTTGTAATTCTAATTTTTTGTATTGCGCCTGAAAATCCGCATCATTGATTTTTACCAGCAATTGGCCTTTACTAACTTTGCCCCCTTCTTGAAAATTCAGTTTAATGATTTTTCCGGAAAGTTCCGGCTGAAGCTGTACATCTTCATTTGCACGTATCGTTCCGGAAGCCGTGATCTGATTATCTATTTTCTCAAATTTTGTTATGTAAGCTGATACCTTGCTGGAGCTCTCTCCACTACCTTTTTGTGGGTTACCTGTTTGTCCCGCATTATTCGGAAAAAAAATCAATTTTACTCCAATTAAAGTGGCTATAATGATTACGGCAATAATTATATTTTTAAGCTTCATCCTGTCGTTATTTTTTTAGTTGTATATCTACTTCATTCGCTGGAAGGTTCTCTATATTTTTAGCAATGATCTGCATTATCATATAAAAAAGTTCTTGTTCATTTTTACTAAGCCCTTTTAACGCCAAGCTATTCATTTTATTGATCCCCTTATATATTTCAGGCATTATTTTTTTTGCTTTTGAAGTAAGCTTAATTAAATGCTCCCGTCTGTCATCTTTATTTACCTCTCGTGTAATCATTCCTCTTTCCGTCAGGTAATCCATCATTCTTACCATACTTACTTTATCCACTTCAAGCACACAGGATAAATACTGTTGAGTGCATTTTTCTTCTGTTTTATCAATCACCACCAAAGGATAAAAATGACGGTCAACTCCAAAATGTTCCATGCTTTTGCTCAGTGCTCCAAAGTACTGTTTGGTTAATGCACCCAGTAATCTGCCTATTGGTTTATATTTTAAAAGACTGTCTCGTTCAAGCATGTTTTATCATCTGCTTAAAATTAATTTCGTAAAAACACTTTTCTGTTATTGGGGATTGATACAAAAAAATAAATTCAGCGGACGCTGCAAAATTAGTTAAAAATGTAAATAGTTAACACTTGTAACTATTTTTAACAATTCTTTTACAAACCCGGATTTACCGGATGTTCAAAATAAACACGGTATGGTCTTTTATCAATATAAGGAGGGTTATTGTAAAATTTCGTTCCAAAAAAGAGAAGCAGCTCCGAGTATAGGGGCACTGTTTTCTTTTAAGGAAGAAGGAAGAATTTTAATTTTGTTTTTATAGATATGAAGAAGATTTTCTTCAAAACTTTTAATAGTTGGATCAAAAATAAAAGAGCCCGAAAGTGCCAGTCCTCCAAACAGGAAAATAGCTTGTGGGCTAGTATAGGCCACACTATTGGCCAATGCAAGTCCTAAAATTTTTCCTGTATATTCAAATGCTTCGAGTGCGGTAGCATCTCCTTTGGATGCTTTATCAAAAATATATTTTGCATCTGCCACCATTCCCTCCAAATGGGTGCGCTCATGCCTGCTCATTAAAAGGTCTGCGTAGGTTCTTTTTATCCCTGTAGCCGAACAATATGTTTCAAGACACCCCTTCCTGCCACACCCGCATTGTCTCCCATCCACGAACATGATCACATGCCCCAATTCTCCGGCACAACTATCATGTCCGTAAATTAACTTTCCATTGGCAATGATACCGCTACCAAGACCCGTTCCCAACGTTATAAAAATAAAATCAGTTAATCCTTTCGCTCCTCCAAACACCATTTCTCCGATGGCAGCTGCGTTGGCATCATTTGTAAGCATTGTTCTTATGAACAGACGTTCCTCAAACAGCTTCACAATGGGTACAATCCCTTTCCACTTTAAATTAGGCGCAAATTCTATCGTTCCTTTAAAATGATTGCCATTTGGAGCACCAATGCCAACTCCAATAAGTTCATACTGGTCAGCAAAAGGCTGAAATGCTTTTTTGATGTGTTCACAAACAACGGCAACAAGATCGTCGGGGATCGGGAAATGTCCGGTAGGAATATTTTCCTTTATTAAAATTTCACCGGTCTGATTCACTAAACCAAAACCAGTGTTTGTTCCTCCAATGTCAATACCAACTACGAGCGGCTGTTTCATATGCAATAACGGATCTGCTGATTAATGGCCACCACTGATTGGTTTATCATACTCAATACCTTGCTTTGTAAGTATACCTTTAACTTTCCAGGCATAAAATGCCAGGTAAATATAACAGAATATTGGGATGATAAACGAAAAATGAACATTTGTAAGATCGGCAACATACCCTTGAACCAATGGAACAACAGCACCTCCGAATATGGCCATGATCAATAAAGAAGAGCCCTGGCTCGTATATTTACCCAACCCTGCAATAGCAAGAGCAAATATTGCCGGCCACATAATTGAATTATATAATCCCAGACTAATGACTGACCACATCGCCAGATCCCCGGTCGTAAATAAAGAAAGTAACAATAGCAGAATACATATTACGGAAAAAAGTAACAATGTCCTTACAGGTTTTTCCTGTCCTATGAAAAAGGCAATAACGCTGATCGCAATAAATGGAAGATAGATAAAGAAATCATTCATTTGAAAGGATTGATCTGTTGAACGGACTTTAAAGATGAGCAAAATAAAAAAGAAAGTTGCTACCGGTAATATAGCGGTTAAAATTTTTCTGACACCTGCTGAAAAATTGAAAACGGAAACAGCTCCTGCAAAACGCCCGATCATTAAGCTTCCCCAATATAAAGAAACATAAATGGTTGCTGCTGCCGGTGGTATACCTTTAATTTCCTTCAACCCAACCAGGCCGGTCATAAAACTACCCACAGTTACTTCTGCTCCTACATAAAAAAAAATTGCAAGTATTCCTAATGTTAGCTGGGGATAGGCCAAAGCACCTATATTTTTTTCAATCTTTTCTCCTCCTGTGAATGTCGGAAGTTTGACGATCCTGAAAACAACGATCAACAAC
>CAZMRM010000394.1:0-3703 GCA_964568515.1 uncultured Chitinophaga sp.
TACAGGATCCAGACCATAGCAAAGTTTTTGAATACGTGCTGTGATCTTGTCGAATTTTACCGACTCTCGGTTACCGTCTCTTTTGATTACGTACATATAGTTAGGATTTAGGGTTTCTTAAAATAACAGTTGTTCTCTATAGTAATTTTTTTAGGGGTTTCTTGTTGTTAAAAATCTTCGTCAAGGCTAAAGATATTGTCTTCTTTTTTACCCATAACTCCTGATTTTTGGTATTCTGCAACGCGTTTTTCAAAGAAATTGGTTTTCCCTTGTAAGGAAATCAGTTCCATGAAATCGAACGGGTTGCTTGCATTGTATGCCTTTTCACATCCAAGGGCCAGTAATAAACGGTCTGCAACAAATTCAATGTATTGACACATCATATCGGCATTCATGCCTATTAAACGTACAGGAAGCGCATCGGATACAAATTCCTTCTCAATTTCCACTGCATTGGTGATGATGGCAGTCACTTTTTCCTTTGGAAGCGGATATTGTAATTGAGAGTACAATAAACATGCAAAATCACAATGTAATCCTTCATCCCGGGAGATTAATTCATTGGAAAATGTCAGCCCGGGCATTAATCCACGTTTTTTTAACCAGAAAATGGAACAGAAACTTCCGGAAAAGAAAATCCCTTCAACAGCAGCAAAGGCGATCAAGCGTTCTGCAAACGTTCCGTTACCGATCCATTTTAGGGCCCATTCGGCTTTTTTTCCAACACAAGGCAGTGTTTCAATGGAATGAAACAGACGGTCTTTTTCTTTGGGATCTTTGATATAACTATCAATGAGAAGGGAATAGGTTTCGGAATGGATGTTTTCCATCATAATCTGGAAGCCATAAAAACAACGGGCTTCCGGATATTGAACCTCATTCATAAAATTGATGGCCAGGTTTTCATTGACAATACCATCACTGGCTGCAAAAAATGCCAGTACATGCTTAATGAAATGCTTTTCATCATCATTTAACTTATTCTCCCAATCCTGAAGATCCGGATTCAGGTCAATTTCTTCCGCAGTCCAGAAACTGGCTTCCGCTTTTTTATACATTTCCCAGATATCTTTGTGTTTGATCGGAAAAAGAACGAAGCGATCTTTGTTCTCTTTTAATATAGGTTCAGTGCTCATCTGGTAAACTGTTTAAAAATTTATGTAACTTCTTGATTTTTAATCTTTTGTTATTAATTTGTGATTCAAATTAGAGGGAAAAATTCCCCTGAAAGCATAATGCTCTCTTTTTGACCAACTTCGTAAAGTATTGCTTATTGAATTAAAGGTTCACAAATTTTATTAAAATAAATCCCGAAGTCAAGTTGATTGAATTAACATTTAACCCAAGTTATAAACACGTTAAATTAACAAGCAAATGTTCATAAAGAACTAATTCATTAGAAAACATCATGTTAAGTTTCCTGTGAAAAAAACTGAAAATTTTAGCCTGAAAAATTTGGAGTACCGAAAAAAAATAACAATTACGTACACTTGAATTTTAAAGGGTTGGTTGCCTATATCGCAGTATCAACAGCTGTTTCAGGGTTTATGGTTTTCGCATCTTGTCTGCCAGTTCCAATTGTTTGTACCAATCCTTTCCATATTTTCTGATCAACGGATCCTTTAAGAATTTATACACAGGAACATCCAGTTTGGTACCGCATTCACAGGCGGGTTTACAAACATCCCATTTATGGTAATTTACAGCATCATAATCTTTATATTTTGTAATGCGTACGGGATATAAATGGCAGGAAATGGGTTTTTTCCATGTTATTTTTCCATCATAATAGGCCTGTTCGATTCCACATTTGGCAATATCCTTATCAAAAATAGTAAATGCACAGTGTTTTCCTTTCACCAGGGGCGTAGTATAATCTCCATCATCATCTATTACAAAAACACCCTGTTTTTCGATAGCTTTTACACCATCTTTAGGAAGGTAAGGTTTTACCTCTTCCCAGAGATCTTCCAAAACAGCAATTTCCTCTTCATCCAGTGGTGCACCGGAATCACCTGCTACGCAACATTCACCTTTGCATGCATTTAAATCACAAACAAATTTTTTCTCCAGTAAATGCTCCGAAACAATGGTATTATCTATGGCGATCATCTTAGTTTTTTTCTACTTACAAAGATACTCAATTTCAGTGAAAAAGCCTTCAAATAAATACGTTAATGGCATCAATATAATTTTTACTTTTGTTTCTCATTTTATAAAAATGGAAACAGACAACGGGTCTTTTAATCGCAGAATGCTTGTTGTAAAAAACTTGCAGAAAGCCGAACGGTTCCTCCATAAAAAAGAAAGCGACCGTTTCCGGTTTACAGGATTTTGCAAGGGGAGTGACGCTTTACATATACCAACAAATCTATAATAAGAACATTACAATGAATCAGGAAGACATTTTTAAAAACATTATTTCCCATTCCAAAGAATATGGATTTATTTTTCAAAGCAGTGAAATATATGATGGATTAAGCGCTGTTTATGATTATGGTCAAATGGGCGTCGAACTGAAAAAAAATCTGCGGGACTATTGGTGGAAAGCCATGGTACAACTACATGAAAATATTGTAGGTATTGATGCTGCCATTTTCATGCATCCCACTACCTGGAAAGCATCAGGTCACGTGGATGCCTTCAATGATCCATTGATTGATAATAAAGATAGTAAAAAGCGCTACCGTGCCGATGTACTTATTGAAGAGCATGTATCCAAAATAGAAGCAAAGATCCGGAAAGAAGTGGATAAGGCGAAAGAACGGTTTGGTGAGACATTCAATGAAGAAACATTCCGTTCTACGAATGCACGGGTGCTCGAAAATCAGACGAAAATAGATCAGATTAACGGGCGTTTTAAAAGCGCCCTGGAAAACAATGACCTGACAGAAGTGCGCCAGATCATTGTGGATTGTGAGATCGTATGCCCTATTTCCGGTTCTAAAAACTGGACAGAAGTGCGTCAGTTCAACCTGATGTTCAGCACCGCTATGGGTTCCGTTTCGGAAGAGGCCAGCACCATATACCTGCGTCCGGAAACAGCACAGGGAATCTTTGTTAATTTTTTGAATGTGCAGAAATCCGGAAGAATGAAAGTGCCCTTTGGTATTGCACAAACCGGAAAAGCATTCCGGAATGAAATTGTAGCCAGGCAATTTATTTTCCGTATGCGTGAGTTCGAACAAATGGAAATGCAGTTCTTTGTTCGTCCGGGAACGGAAATGGACTGGTACAACTACTGGAAACAAGCCCGTATGAGCTGGCATCAGTCATTGGGATTCGGCCCCAACAATTACCGTTATCATGATCATTTGAAACTGGCGCATTATGCCAATGCCGCATGCGACATCGAGTTTAATTTCCCGTTCGGATTTAAAGAACTGGAAGGGATTCATAGCCGTACCGATTTCGACTTAAAAGCACATGAACAACACTCCGGCAAAAAACTGCAATACTTTGATCCGGAACTCAATCAAAGCTATGTGCCTTATGTGGTGGAAACTTCGGTTGGTCTGGACCGTTTATTTTTAGCCGTGTTGTCAAAAGCTTATGTTGAAGAAAAGCTGGAAGATGGAACAATCCGTACAGCACTGAATTTGCCGGCTTTTCTGGCACCCATAAAAGTGGCGGTATTACCGCTTCTCAAGAAAGACGGTTTGCCTGAAAAAGCACGTGAGATCATGGATCTGCTGAAATTTGA
>CAZMRM010000395.1:0-1356 GCA_964568515.1 uncultured Chitinophaga sp.
AAGAAAAAGAGATAAATAATATTGCTTGGTATAAAGTTCCCGATACTCACCTAAAATTAAATATACAAAAAGGTCTAAAAGTAGCTTCGGTAAAAGGATTTATTAATTTATACTCTAAATTATCACACAGATTGGTTACATTTGTATGAAAGGAATATAGTTTAATTTAACTAATGGATAGAAAAATTATCATTGGATCACGGGGAAGTGATCTGGCTCTCTGGCAGGCAAATCATGTTTTAAGAAAGGTTCAGAAACTCGGTCTTACAGCTGAGATAAAAATCATCGCTACACAAGGTGACCAAATACAAAATTTAAGTTTTGATAAATTAGAAGGAAAAGGTTTTTTTACAAAAGAAATTGAAGAGGCACTCATCAACAAAGAAATTGATCTGGCTGTTCACTCACATAAAGATTTACCCACAACTTCTCCTGAAGGACTGATCATTGCAGCCGTTTCGGAACGTGAAGATCCGGCTGAGCTTATTCTTATCCGCAAAGAAAGTGTGGATCCGGCACAGAAATTTTTTTTCAAAAAAGGAGCGATCGTTGGAACTTCATCTGCTCGCAGAAAATCACAATTGCTTGCTTTCCGTAAAGACATTTCGATCAATGATCTGAGAGGGAATGTACCTACACGCATTCAAAAATTGAGAGATAAAAAATACGATGCTATTATGCTTGCAATGGCAGGAGTGGAGCGATTAAGAATCAATCTAAGTGAATTTAAAGTATTGCGCCTTGATCCTAAAGAATTTATTCCCGCTCCGGCGCAAGGTGTATTGGGCTTGCAAATTCGTGAAGATGATCATGAATTGTTTCAATACATTAATAAACTAAATTCAGAGAAAGTACAAGACAATATCGCTGTAGAGCGAAAAGTGCTGAACATGTTTGATGGGGGATGTCAGCTGCCTTTAGGGGTGTATTGTATTAAAGAAAATAATAAGTTCAAGGTATGGGCCTCTAAAGCAGCAGCCTGGAATATGCTTCCCAAAAGAGTATATCTTGAATCGTACACGGATGAAGGTTTGGCAACGAAAGTGGTAAATGCCATACAAGCGATTACGCCTACATCTGTGTTAATTACACGTGACCTGACGGAGGATTCTTTTTTTAGAAATGTATTACAGCAAAATGGATTTGATGTAAATGGAATCTCTTTCATCGAAACAAATAAAGTGACAATAAAAGAAGTACCACAAACCGATTGGATCTTTTTTGCCAGTCCCACTGCCGTTCGTTTTTTCTTCGAACAGCAACCCATATTAAAACCCAAAGTAAAATTTGGTACGATTGGAAAATCAACAGAGGAAGAATTAAAAAAATATGATAAAAATGCATCCTTTGTGGGAT
>CAZMRM010000395.1:1366-3678 GCA_964568515.1 uncultured Chitinophaga sp.
GTGAATGATACGAAAGTAGTTGGGAAGAAATTTGCAAAGACTGTTGGCACTGAAACGGTTTTATTTCCTCAGGCAAAAAATGGTTTGAGAACCGTGCAGCAGCAGTTTGAAGATGCAAATAAGTTGAGTGATTTACCGGTATACGAAACCACAAAAAAAGAGAATATAACATTATCGGATGTGAAAATCCTTGTTTTTACAAGCCCTTCCAATGTGGAATCTTTTTTTGAAAAAGGAAAAATTAAAAGTGAACAACGTATAATCGCCATGGGAAAATCAACAGAAAAGAAATTAAAAGAATTTGGAGTGGAACAATGCCTGTTACCGGAGTCTTTTGATGAAATAGGATTGACTCAGGCTGTATTTGCCTTGTCTGCCGAAGTTTTAGCGTAAGCTGACAGTGTATTTAAATCCTACTTAAAAAAACATTTGATAAATAGTGACTATGAACCAGCGTCCAAGAAGATTAAGAAAAAATGCCATCGTGAGGGAAATGGTGGCTGAAACAAAGCTTACCAAAAACATGTTTATTTATCCTTATTTTGTAGTAAAAGGAAGTAATATTGTTCATCCCATCGCCGCAATGCCCGGAGTGAATCATTTCTCTGTGGATGAATTGATAAAAGATGTAGAAAAAGGATTGAAGATCGGTATCAATAAAATTTTATTGTTTGGTGTAGGGGAAGACAAAACGGAGGATGCCAGTTCATCCTATAGTGTGAATTCCGTGGTTGTAAAAGCAGTAAAAGCATTAAAAGAAAAATTCGGTGAACAGCTTTACGTGATCACAGATGTCTGTGTTTGTGCATATACAACACACGGGCATTGTGGCATTATACACAACGATTATGTACACAACGATTCTTCCGTTGAAGTTCTTGCAAGAATGGCATTGGCTCATGCGCAGGTAGGAGCTGATATGGTTGCTCCGAGTGATATGATGGACGGACGTATTGCTGCAATACGGGAGCTGCTCGACAAAAACAGATTTGAGAACACAGCCATTCTTTCCTATGCTATCAAATATGCATCAGCTTATTACGGACCCTTCCGTGAAGCTGCTGATTCCGCACCACAAAAAGGAGATCGGAAATCTTACCAGATGGATTACAGAAATGGAAATGAATCCCTCACAGAAGGTTTACTGGATGAAGCGGAAGGCGCTGATATGCTCATGGTAAAACCTGCTTTGAGCTATATGGATGTAATCTTTAATTTACGCCAGAACACTTTATTGCCAATTGTTTGTTATAATGTATCCGGGGAGTATTCTATGGTAAAAGCTGCTGCAGAAAAAGGGTGGATAGACGAGAAGCTGGTCGTGATGGAAAATATGTATGCATTTGCAAGAGCCGGTGCCAATCTGATCATCACTTATCATGCGAAAGATATTTTTGAAAAAGACTGGATGTGATTTAAGTTTGGTATTTTTTTTTGTCTTAATAGTAAAAGATCAGAGTGAGAACGATTCACTCTCACGCTGCAAAATTTCTTTGTTGTGGTACAAACAACCCGGTACTCATTTAAAATAAATCTCTTCCAATTTCGTATCGGCAATAACAATTAACGGGATTTCACCATTTTTATAAGCATAATAAAAAATACCATCTTTCGAGAATTTAGCAACATCCGTTTTGTATCGGGTACTCTTAAAGGATTGTTGATTACTAAAAAAATTAACCATTTGCTTGAACACTTCATTGTAATTATTAAAGTAACTTGCTGAAGCAAAAGTAATCTCTGTTACTTTCATTTTATCCGAAATCAGGGATAAAACTTTAATTTCTCCGGCCGCAGGATTTTGTTTACTTGCATTCGAGTAAAGTGCAGCGCCTTTAAGAACCACATTTGAAGGAGCTTCCATGTTTTCTTGAATGAGAAGAAAATGCTTTTTTAATAATTCATCCGTATAGGTGGTTCGCTTGTATCCTATGCAGTTTTTCACGAAGCCCAGCGTCATTTGTTGAGCATTCAGCTGTGTAAAACAAAAAACGGAAAGGAATAAAATAATCGCTTTGATGTTCATGAGATGGGCTCTTTATTTGTCAATAACTTTAGGTGCCTTAAAATAATCTGAATCATGCTTTGGCGCATTTTTTAGCGCTTCTGCTTGCGTAATGTCGTGTATCACCTCATCTTCACGCAGCACATTTACTTCATCATTCATATAAATCAATGGCTCCACATTCGAAGTATCCAGCTCATTTAGCTTTTCCACAAAGGTCAGCATGTTATTCATGTCGGTAATGATTTTTGTTTTTGCTTCTCCGTCAAATTCCAGGCGGGCAAGGTGAGCAATTTTATCAACTGTC
>CAZMRM010000396.1:0-3677 GCA_964568515.1 uncultured Chitinophaga sp.
CCAGCCATCCGGAACCAAAACGCAGTGACATGCAGGAGCTGCACCATCTCATTCTGCAAGTAATGCCAGGATGCAAATTATGGTTCCTGGATGGTAAAAACAGTGAAAATAAAACTGTTTCTAATCCCAATATAGGATATGGATCTCACAACATTAAATATGCTGATGGAAAAACCAGGGCGTTTTATCAAATTGGGTTGAGCGCAAACAAAACGGGGATCTCTGTCTATATCCTTGGTATTGAGGATAAGAAATACTTGGCCCGGACATATGGAAAAAAACTCGGCAAGGCGAGCGTGAGCGGGTATTGCATCAGGTTCAGGACGCTAAAAGATATAGATATTGATATACTTGAAGCGGCCATACGATATGGGGTTGAGACTCCGAATGAAAAGGGTGAGCTGTTGAAATAATTAATAATAAAACAATATCCGGAAGAAATGCTAAGTAAATAATACCAGAGCTTTTAATTCAAGAAATATATCATTATCAACTCACATTTAAATATATTATGAATCAAAGAAGCAGCAATTTTTCAGTTTTTAGCCGAAACTTTGATTTCCGAATTTTGCTAGATTTACAACATGTGAACTACCGAGGAATATTCGGCAGTTTCAAGGCCGGTTCAGACAAATTAAAAAAAAGAAATTATGAGCCACTTTTACAAAAATATCAAATGAAAAAATTACTTTTAACATCTTAAAGAAACCTATTTCTCGCAGAAATGATAATGAATTATAAATGACAGCAGAACCGTTAACAATTAATCGAGGAGTTATCCTGATAGTTCCCAAACAACCGTTTTACGATTGGGCTAATCGTCTTACTCCAGACCATCAGATTAATGCTGAAGATTTTGACGAGTATTCATCCTATCTTATCACGGATGATTTCATTTCAACAGAAAAAGTAGTTGAAAAATATTTTAAGAAGATCTTTGAAGAACAATTGATGGGAATGTGGACAGATGAACAAGATTGGCCAAAGAACAGATCATTTAAAGTATTTAAGGAATGGTTCACCTATTACACTTCTTCAGTAGTGATAGATTTGGAAAAAGGGAAAATCATGCATGAGGAGTACTAACGGTTGTTTTTTTGATTTTTTTAAATTGTGCTTCAAATATATAAAGCTATAGATATTATTGATATTATTCCAGAAAATTCGGGAAGGACAAAACCATGGGTTATTATTGCCAAAACACCAAATGGATTGAAACCATTTGTTGTAAAACTATTTACATCTCATCAGGTAGATAGTGCGAGTAGCGTTACTAATGAAGTTGTTTGTAATGCTTTAGCAAAAGAATTCGATTTCAGTCCACCGGAAATGGCGTTCATAGATATTCCTGAAGATTTAGTGATGGCAAAATCGGCAGTTTTTCAAATTCAATTCTCTACAGCAGACCCCAGATTAAAATTTGCTACGGCTCAAATACAAAACGTGAAGCAGGCAATTCCTGAATTATCCAAAAAATTTTATACAAAAAGAATTGATATGGACACCCTTTTTGCATTTGACAATTTAATCAGGAATGCAGACAGAGGACAAAGTAAAACTAACCTATTGGTTGGTGCTAAAAAGTTACACCCTATTGATCATGAAATGGCGCTAAAACAAGACGATATTTCCGTTAATATAAATAACTTGAATATTGATGAAAAATTTACGAAATATCATTTGTTTTATCCTCCATTAAAAAAAGCATGGAAAAAAACGAAGATTCAATACTTTGATGATTTTAGCGAATATCTTCGAATTTTAAATTTAAATCGTCTAGAATCCTATTATAATTCACTTACAAACGAGGGATTTGCACCAAATAAAGCATTAATTAACAATTGGCTTTCTCAAATCCAACAAAATTCTCCTATCTTTGTTAATAAAGTTACAAGCATCCTTAACATGAATAAACAGTTCACATATAGCGTATTACAATATAAGCACAACCTAATTTTAGGAGAAGCTCTTAATGTGGGCATACTTTTTTATTTCCCATTGGAAAATAAATTTGAGTTTATTAAAGGCGATGGTTATAGAGTAAAATCTGTTTATCCCGATTTTGATAATTCTGTTTTCAATACCTACCTTAAAACAATTACTAATAAAGTTAAACATCATATTGATCTATTTAATGAACATATAGATAAAGGTGATTTTTCAAGATACATTCATCAACATATTCTAGCAGAAGATGCATCCGGTTTAATCTTTAAAGAACCTGTTACAATTAAAACCAATTATGATTTTTATCAAAACATAATTGAGGATTATTCAAAATTACTTCTTCCTGGCATCTTAACTGAAAAACCAATTTTAGTAAAACATAATGAGAATTTTATTCTGAGGCAATTCACTGGTTATATTTTTGAAAAAAATAAATCTCTTGAAAAAAAATTCAAAAAAAATGAGATTATTAAAACACAACATTTCACTGTGAAGTTTGAGTTGTCATGGCATGACAAAACTAATAACTTTATTAAGCCACTTAGCTTTGACTTAGCTGATGAAATATCCATACAACACAAGGCTGCAGTTATTTATAGCCAATTAATCGAACTTGCAGAATATGCTAAAGTTAACAAATCCCGTTTTGATATTTTAATTGCAAAACCTCAAGCCGGTTTCAACAAAGAGTTTGCTAATGCCCTGGATTTTATAGATAGCGCCAAAGCCCCTAAAAACTTAATCACTGAAGATAAATGGCTCTCCTACACTCAGGAAACAATAAATGCTTTAGCTTAATTCTATAATTTAACTATTCTCATTTAGCTTTGGAAATTATATATCAACTGTTCGGAAATTCCAAACAGTTGATTACAAAATTCAATAGCAGCCTGCCCTATTTTCTTCAACACTTCCAACATCTCAAAACCTTTCAAAGAGCCCGTCAGTTCTACCATTTTCTCCATCCGTTTGAATTATTTTCCGCTATTTTCAGGTTGTAGAAAATTCTTTTGTTCCATCGCATCATAGCTGGAAGAAAAAGTGATCATCACTCCCTGGAAACGATAATCACCGATGATCATGTTCATCCACACACCAAGGTCTGTTCCTGTTTCCGGGTTAGCTACCTGAACAACACTGGCATTCATACTTACCCGGTTCCCGATAACACCATTCACTACAGGCAGGCAAACACTTTCAATCATCATTGTCAAATCCCGGAAATAGGAAGTACAATACACACGATCAAAAAAGTACTGATCACCTGATTTTTCATACCACAAATTGAAATCGTAAATAACAGCATCGTCCTGATAACGGAGGCTGATCATTTTACCGGTTGCATATTGCTGAGCAGGAAGAGGGGCGCTTTTATAGATCCTGATCTGGCCGGGACCATTTGCATACAATGCCGGAACATCCACTTCAGGCGAAGGTACAACAACCTCTTCAACACTGCCCAGTGGAAGTGTGGAGGAAACTTCACGCGCCATACTTGAAGCATTCACATTGCCATCCACGTTAAATACATATCCGTCGTTTTGTGCAACCACTGCATCGGGTTGTATAGAGGCACCACACGATGGAACGAGCTGTATCTGTATCATTGGCTGTGGCAATTAACAAGCACTTTTGGAATGCCGAGAAAGGGTATTTTGAATGCGGATTTGGAGGTGGGGCTCATTACATAACCTTGGCCTTCAACGGCGATCCAGTCCGATCTGGTTTGA
>CAZMRM010000397.1:0-1375 GCA_964568515.1 uncultured Chitinophaga sp.
CCGGATATTGGTTTGGTTATAAAGTAGGACCACCTTTGTTTGAAAGAAAAGATTCTGTTATTTTTAAGAAAAAGTATCTGGAGATAACACGTGATTTTTATGAAAAGAACGGAGGAAAGACATTGATCATAGGACGCTTTTTGCCCATTATCCGTACATTTGCACCTATTTTGGCCGGAATTTTTAAAATTGATTTTAAACGGTTTATGCTGTTTAATATTGCTGGCGCCCTTGCCTGGATAGGAACTTTGTCCCTGGCCGGCTATTTTCTGGGGAAGAATAAATGGGTGCAGGAAAATATTGAATGGATTGTTATATCACTGATCATCATTACTATGATTCCTGTTTTTACCACTTTCAGAAAGAAAAAGGATAAATAATGTATATAAAAACAATAGAAATTATAGATATTGTGGAATTGTTTTTATATTTGCCCTCAATTTGAATAGAAAGAAGAAAAAGAGCTAGGGGTTAAACTCACCAATACCTTAAATCAGGTAGTAAAAACAAGGATTTTTGATCAAAAGTGAAGAAGAAACAAGGAGTTCAGAACCTAATTCCCGCCACTAACCCGAAAATCCTGCCTGTTACCTCTTAAATTCGGCCATTTAATAAATAGAGCGAACCTGTAATACTATTATATAGAAATTCGGGGTTATGTTGATAAATAAAGATTAAGTTTTACACAAAAATTTATTTTGAATTGAGATTTATCTATATTTGGGATCCTCAAAAAAAATCAATTTATCTATACATTTTAAACTAAATTAATTAAATAATAACCAAAAAATCGGAGTACTATGAGTAATCAAAAATCAAAAGCAAGCGGATTCAATTTTATGTCTGCGTTAGTGGCAATTATTATTGCAATGGGAATTGGGGTACTAATTTATATTTTCGTGTTGGGGAATCCTGCAAACCTTGATGCAGAAGGACATCCAAAACCAGGCAATTATTTGGGAATGATGTATAAAGGAGGATTTATCGTTCCTTTGTTAATAGGTATATTTTTGATCGTTATTATTTTTTCGATAGAACGCTTGATTACAATTGCTAAGGCAAAGGGAAAAGGTAACACCACCGATTTTGTTGTAAAAATTAAATCATTGATCGCAGCGCATCAGTATGATGAAGCAATTGCTGCTTGTGACAGACAAAAAGGATCATTGGCAAACGTAGTACGTGCCGGTGTTGAAAAATTGAAACACATCCAAAATGATAATTCGTTGGATAAAGAAACAAAAGTGGCGGCTATCCAAAAAGAAATTGAAGAAGCAACAGCGCTTGAATTGCCGATGCTTTCCCAAAACCTGGTAATCATTTCTACCTGTGCTTCCATTGCAACGCTTTGGGGGCTGATTGGAACGGTATTGGG
>CAZMRM010000397.1:1385-3668 GCA_964568515.1 uncultured Chitinophaga sp.
CTTTATCACAAGGGATCTCTGAGGCGCTTATCAACACAGCTTTGGGAATCACCGCATCCGTAGTAGGTATTATTATGTACAACTATTTTTCTACACGTGTTGACGCGATTACTTACAGCATGGATGAAGCAGGATTTACCATTGTACAATCAGTGAATGCATCTAAATAATTACAAGGAATAAGAATTAAAATAAAGATAAAGCAGAAATGGCTAAAATTAAATTAGGAAAAGGTAACCCTTCTATAGACATGACCCCGATGGTGGATCTTGCTTTCCTGTTGGTTACGTTTTTTATGCTCACTGCTTCTGTAAGGGTTTCTGAACCTGTGGTCATTGACTCACCTTCTTCCACATCCGATAAACTTTTACCTGAGAATGTAATCATGGTAACAGTGGATGAGAAAGGAAAAGCATATTATAATATTAATAATGCAGAAGTGCGGATCAAAACGCTTGAAAAGATGGGTCAGCAATACAAGGTTACATTTACAGATCTTGAGAAAAAACGTTTCGGAGGCATGACCAGTTTTGGCGTACCCATGGCATCTTTGAAAAAATATATTAATATGGATGATCCTGATCGTGTAAAATCAGTTTCTCCGGGTATTCCGTTAGATTCGTTGCACAATGAATTAGGTGACTGGATTAATTTCGGTCGTATCGAAGCAGCCCGTCAGGCAAAAACACAAAAGGATAAAGCAGAGGTACTTGGCAGACCCTTTAAGTATGAGCCATTGCGTTTTGCAATAAAAGCGGACGGACAAGCCAATTACATTGCTGTGAAGGATGTCATTAAAGTATTTACAGATAAAGAAATTTACAGATTTAATTTAATCACCAATCTTGAAGATGGTGGTGGAGCAAACTAAAAAACAATGGCAGAAGTAAACACCGGTGATGGCGGCGGTCATGGTAAACATGATAAGAAGCGCGCCAAAAAATCATCGACACGAATAGATATGACACCCATGGTGGATTTGGGATTCTTGCTACTTACGTTTTTCGTACTTACTTCCACATTTAGTAAACCGAAAACAATGGAGATCAATTTTCCGGCTAAAACACCTCCTGGAACAGAACCAATGAAAGTAAATAATGCATTGACTTTTGTTTTAACAAGAGAAGGAGAAGGAGAAAAGGAAGACGGTATTTATTACTATTATGGAGAGTTCTATGGACCAAATAACACAAAAGCAATGCCTGTTACCACTTTTACGAAAACAAATTTTTCTAAAGATGGTTTGCATAAACTCTTGTTGGAAAGAAATAAGCCGACAATAGACAATTTGAATGCATTGGAAGAAAGGTATAAAAAGAAGGAAATAGCAGACACCACCTATAAACGCCTGGCGATTGCAGAAAAAGGTAAAAGAGAAGCCTTGACAGTTTTAATTAAAGCAGATGACAAGGCCGTTTACAAAAATGTGATTGATGCGATTGATGAGTTAAATATTTGCAATGTCGGTAAATATGCAATTGTAGATTTGTCTAAACCCGAGTTAGACATTTTAAATGAAATAAAGAAAAAATAAAATGGCAGAAACATTATTCAACAAATGGTCGAATGTTGTATCGGAAAACCGGAACAACCTGGTTTTTGCGGATCGCAATAAAGACTACGGAGCATATGACATCCGCAAAAAATATGGTAAGACCGTTGCCGTATCGCTCGGTATTACCATTCTTTCTTTTGCGATCATCATCGCAGTTCCTATCATCCTGAATTACATCAATAGCCAAAAAGAAGAAGAGGTAGTGGCAGTGGATATTACACCTACGGATCTGACAGCGCCTCCTCCTATTGATGAATCAACCCCTCCACCTCCACCTCCACCTCCGCCACCCGTGATGGAAACGGTTAAATTTACACCTCCTGTAGTTACGGATGAGGAAGTAAAAGAGGATCCACCACCGGTACAAACGGAAGAAACTCCTCAAATCAGTACAGTTACACAAGAGGGTACCGGTGATGAAGAGATTATTATTCCCGAAGCAACGGGTCCGGCCGTAGTAGAACCAGCTGCAGATCAGATTTTTACAGTTGTAGAACAGGCTGCTACATTCCCTGGCGGAGAAGCAGCCATGCAAAAATGGATCGCCAACCGTATCGAACAAAAAGGATATCCGGCCATGGAAAGAGAAGCAGGGATTTCCGGTACCGTTTACGTTACCTTCGTTGTTGAAAAAGATGGAAGCATAACAGATATTAAATTATTAAGAGGTGTTTCCGGAGGACCAGGTTACAATAAACTGGCGATGGACGTAGTAAAAGAAATGCCAG
>CAZMRM010000398.1:0-3668 GCA_964568515.1 uncultured Chitinophaga sp.
AAAGAGAGCAAAAGTGCACACCAGGAGCTTACTGGTTTCATCCGGAACCAAGTTAGCGGATATACCTGTGTTTAGCCAACGTTTATATGATGCGATCGTTGCACCATCCACTCCTTCGTCCACTCCTTTTAAAGATTATCACTGGACCTCTACGCCCTCTGGTAGCAATCTGACCATACAGTTCAGAGAAGGCCCTGCAGGTGCATACGATGGTTGCGAAATACATTTGACACTTCCTCCCGGTTATGCATGGGCCGATGTAAAACGATTTGCAAAAATCAAGTTCACGACAGAATCCCCGACGGATACGTATAATTTTACAATTGTCGGATATGTTGGTACAAACCCGACGACACAGGTGTTACTGAATGGATATACCTGTATCCAGCTAAGTGGCCGTACATTTAGTGATATTTGCGGACCAAGTGAAACAGCGTATCAGCTTCAGAATTTATTCAGTGCATTGGCAGCGAACTCTCAATTAAAAACATCGGGTGTAAATATCAAAACACAGCCATATGATGTGTTGTACATCAATAACCTGATCTATTCCACTCCCGTTTCTACGGCTACATGGGATGGTACAACGGGAAAAATTTCGATTGATGGCGTTCCTTCCAGCTGTTCGTTCACATTCAGTTTTGTGAATACCGGTGGTGGTTATTCAGTGGACAGTATTAAATATTTTGCAAACGTACGTCTTAACCCTTCCAATCCAACCACTTCATTCCTGGTGGATGCATGGGTAGGTACTTTATCCGGGCCGGAATATCAGCCAATGGTGATCTCCGCCAGTGGTGCCTGCTACAATTTTCAGAATTGTGCGCCTCCTCCTAACAAATGCTCTGGTCCCGAATACGTAAATAATGAAGGATTCTACCTGGGTTTAAATAAAATTGTGAACCAAAGTAAAATATTGACAAAATTTCCATTGAGGACCATCCCGTCTATTTTAGCACTCTTTCCGTTTAGTAATGTGAACAATGCTTTCTGGATCATTAACAATCATAATCCTTCGGGGAAATCATTGACCATTCATTTAAAAGAATATGTCCCGGCTTCCGACTCGGTGAATCATGGTGTATTGACACTGACATTTAACAATGTCTCCAACCCTCATACGTATGCCGATATCGTTGGCTTTAGCAACCTGCAGGTTAAATCAACCGGATTTACGCTCCTGGCACGTTTCTCCGATGGTTCAAGCGAATTGATCAATGGAACGTTACCCCAGCTAAAATTAGCACTTTGCGAAACCTGCAATGACTATGTGTATGGTACCAACATTGTTGAAAATGGTGATTGCGCTTGTAACGGACTTGATCCGAGTACATCTGAACTTGACAAGCAAACTGCTGCCACCGGTTGTGGAGAAGGCTATATGCTGACTACCAATCCTGCCTTGTTCTGCAGCAACTGGACAGCTCCCGGTGCTGAACACTCGGGAAAATTCATGTATGTATTTTATAATGGTCCTGATAAATCCATATGGAAACAGATCACTTCCTTGGGATCTGTTACACCCAATACCATGTACTCTTTCAGGCTATGGTATAAACGCGTAACCGGCACATTCGATCTGATAATGAAGATAAACGGAGAAGCCATGAATGTCATTCACGTAACACCAACCACCAATCCGGCACATCAATGGTTTGAAGCATCCTGTTTATGGAATTCCGGTGTAAATACTTCAGCTACTTTAGAGGTTGTTTTCCATCGTGTGGATACCGGTACGGATACCTATTTTGGTCTGGATGATTATACCTTCCAAACGGTTACACCTTGCGGCAATACAACAAAAGATCCGCTCATCTTGCCTTACGTTAATCCATGTAAAAAGAATTTGATGGATATTGCTAAAACAAATGCGGATGAATCGTACAATGCTTATATCAAAACTGTTGTGACCGACTTCCGCAATCATTATATTTCAACATGTAAATTTGCCATTGAAAATTTAAAAATGGTGTATACGGATCGTGAACATCATTTTACATTGTATTATTATGATCAGGCGGGTAACCTTATAAAAACAGTTCCGCCGGAAGGAGTTAACCTTGTGAGTGATTCCGGTGAACTGACACAAATTCAGCAGGACCGCTATAATAAAGCGCAAACCTTTTTTACAAAACATACCCTTCAGACCCGTTATGAATACAATGCCTTGAATCAATTGATCCGGCAAGCAACACCGGATCACAGTCTGTTGGAAAAATGGAAATTAAATGGTGTGAACCTGGTTCCTTCGACAACCAACATTTATGGAATGGCATTTAGCAGCGGTAAGAACGGTTTTGTAGTAGGCGATAACGGAAGCGGAACAGGTGTTATTTATACCACACAGGATGGAGGAAAAACCTGGAGCCTGGTATCTGCACTGGGTGTTGGTAATTTACAGGATGTGCAATTTATCGGTACAACCGGCTATGCAATTTCTGATAAGGGCGAACTATTAAAAACAGTAGATGGCGGGTCGAACTGGTCAACTGTTGTAACATCTGTTACGGAGAAATTAAACGATCTTCATTTTTCTTCTGCATCAGCAGGAGTGATCGTGGGTAACAAAGGTACCATCTTAAAAACTGCTGATGGCGGTGCTCATTGGGATGCCGTTACCGTTGATCCGGCAGCTATTAATTATGTGGCTCTTTCAACAATCAATTTCAATGATGTTCATTTTATAAGTTCCTCCAATGGTTTCCTGGTTGGTTCAAAAGGAACAATTTTACGTACAACAGACAATGGTGCAAACTGGACCTCATTGCCGGGAGTAACGAATGCGTTGAACAATACACTTATATTAAATGCTGTTCATTTTTCTTCTGCGAGTCTTGGATATGTAGCCGGTGTTAATCCGGCCACAGGAAGAGGAGTAATTGCCATTGCAACCGTTACAGGTGGTACCTCTACAACATGGACCTATCCGTCACAGTTTCCGATACCGGTTGGTTGTGAATACAAATCGATAGTGGCAGCAAACTCAACAACTATTGCTGTTTCCGGTACTAACGGAAAACTGTATATCAGCACCAATAGCGGTGCAACATTCACTGCTACGGCTATTACCGGTATTACGGCAGGTTCTGAAATTACAGAATTACAATTCCCGGATTCAGGTTCTCCTTTACAGGGATATGCAACTACCAGAAGCGGGCAACTGATCAAGTCGAATACGTCGGCTGCTGCCTGGACAGCAAGCAATGTAACAGCCGGAACACTCATTAATCCTCCTTTGAATGGATTGTATTTCGATCCGTCCTCACCAACTACAGGTTATGTGGCCGGAGATGGTGGTGCCGTTTTAAAAACAACAGATGGCGGTACTTCATGGACTTCCTTATCCAATGTTACACTTCCTTTATTGAACGATGCTTGTATGGGATTGGGCAGTACCACAGTGGGTTATGCTGTCGGTAAATATACTACACCAAGTACCTCAGGAGCCCTTATAAGAACGTTGGATGGTGGTACTTCCTGGACCCCCATATCTACAGGGGTTTCGGAAGAATTAAATGCTGTTGTTTTTCAAAACGAAGATGAAGGTGTGATTGTAGGTGCAACAGGCAGGTTGTTGAAGGTGAGCAATGGCAGCACAACTCCTTCGGTTTCTGCAATGTCCGTAGCTACAAGCGTTGATTTACACGATATTGTTTATTTATCCCATA
>CAZMRM010000399.1:0-3662 GCA_964568515.1 uncultured Chitinophaga sp.
CTATTAAAATCAATACCACGAATAAACGGGTGACGATGGTTTTACCTTGTTGTTTCACAAAAAAACGATCTTCATGAAAAGTGTCTGTAACTGGAAGAAACCGCTTCATTAGTCCTAAAAAAAGATTTTTGTCGGGCTGTAATTTTTTATCAGATTGAACCAGCATTTTGATTCCGGTATAAATTAAGAAAGCACCAAATACATAAAAAATCCAGTGAAAATGCTGGATAAGCTGTAAGCCCATAAATATGAAAATAACACGCATGATCAAGGCGCCAAATATTCCCCAAAATAAAACTTTGTGTTGAAATTGAAGCGGAACGCTGAAGTAAGAAAAAATGAAAACACAAAGATATTATCTACACTCAACGATTTTTCAATGATGTAGCCCGACAAAAATTCAACTGCTTTTTCTTTTCCAAAAAAATAAAAAATGAATGCATTAAAAAGAAGCGCAAGAAAAACCCAAACACCTGTCCATACCAATGCTTCTTTCATTTTTACTGCATGTACTTTTTTATGAAATACACCCAGATCGAGAATGAGCATGCACAGTACAAACAGATTAAATCCTGCCCAAAGCCAAATATTTTCTATCATCTTTGTTGGTTAAGACGGTTAGCGCAATGAAATGTCCCGGATCGTTTCAAAAAACTTTTTGGCATTAAAAAATGTTACAAACAGCAACCGGAGCAAATAAATTCACAATTAGTAGACCGTTAAAGATGATTCCTACCAAATTAAGCTGTAAATTGAACATCACAAAAGAAAGTGTTTGTTAATGTTCATGCTCTCCTGAATTCGTCATTTTTGCCAGGATGAAAAACGCACCTTTTGTTGCAATTTTTGCATCAACCGGTATATCTTTCAAAACAGTAACTTCACTGTAACCTATATCGCTTGTTCCTTTTTTAACCGGAATACGTTCAAATGTAATGACTGTATTATCGTTTTCTTTTTGCTCTTTATCATGTTCTATTGGTGTGTTGTCCGTCATCACAAAAATGAAATCCTGCCCTTGGAAACTTACGATCGCATCCGAAGGAACAGCGTCAACTGTTGCATTTTCAAGACTTACAAGAGCAGTAATGTTCATTCCATCTATTAAACCGGTTTTATCTCCTTCAACTGTTGCGTGTACAGTAACAGCCTTTGTGTTTTCTTCGAACGTATTGCTGACTGCATACACTTTTGCATCGTATTCCCTTCCGGGATTATTTGTTAATGTAAAATGAATTGTTTGTCCTTCCTTTAATTTCATCAGATCTCTTTCATACACAAATAAATCAAGATGAAGCTGACTGTTATCTATTACTTCTGCAATGGCTTTGTTGGCATCTACATAAGTTCCAATATTAACAAGTACATTGCTCACGGCTCCTGAAATGGGACTGGTAATATTTACAGTGGATTGTATGGTTTCACTCGTTAAAGAAGAAGCATTTATACCAATAAGTTCCAATTGTTTTTGTAACCCTGCCCTTCTTGCTTTTAGTCCATTCCATTCTGATTCGCTTGCCTGAAGTGTTTTCAAAGCTGTAGCATTTCCTGCTTGCAGTTCTTGCTGACGCTTGTGTTCTAATTCGCTTAACAATAATTTTGATGTGGTACTCAAAAACTCTTCCTGCAAAGTAATAAAAGAGGTGTTGGCAATAGTGGCAATCACCTGTCCTTTTTGAACATTGTTTCCTGTTTGTACCAGGATGGATTTTACAACACCACCCATCAATGCAGTAATGGTTGCTTTATTTTGATTAGGCACATTTAATATACCATTGGCCTTTAATGAAGCGGTTAACTGCTTTTTTTCAATTTTTCCAAACTCCAGCCGGATAGATTTCATTTGCGCTGTGGTCAATGATGTTGTATGACTATGCTCCTGTTCCGCATGTTCAGCTTCATTGTGTGCTTGTTCCTCTTCCCGGTTTTCCTGTTTGCAGGAAAAAAGAAATATGGAGACCAGAACGGATAAAAGGATGTTGTATGTTTTCATTTGATAATTATTTATTAATTAAGTAATTAATACGTATGACGGATTCGTTTACCTGATGAATGGATTGCAGGTAACCCAATTTCACCTCTGTGACTGTTTGAATTGCCTGTAAATACTCCAAATAACTAATATCTCCACTGTTGTAACCTATTTTTGCCGATCTGATAATGGTGGTTGCATTAGGTAAAGCAGTGGATTTGTAAAAATTATATTGAGCCAGATTCTGATTGTATTTCTGAAACTCATTCTGCAACTGTGTTTGCAATAAAAGTTTACCATTTTCAGCTTCTTTTTGCATCGCTTTTTGCTGATAATTCAGTGATTTTAATTTGGCTGCATTGCTAAAAAATGTAAGCGGGATACTTATTCCGGCATTTATACCAGTGAAGCGTTTGCCACGGTCAAAATAAACATCTTCTCCATTAATCGTCTGCACACCTGCTAAGGATTGATTAAAATAGCCTATTGAAAAATCAGGAAATGACTGGGCCAACTCCAACTTTTTATTTTTTTCAGTAACCAGTGTATGCTGATACAGCAGCTTCAGGGATGGATTATTTTCGATCAATGAAGTATCCAGTGCGGCTGCAATGGTTAAAGGTTCATACATATCGGCATGACCTATTTCAAAAACTTCTTTACTGTTCAGCAAAGCGTAAAGTGAAGAGTACGATGCTCTCATCATATTTTCGTTCTGAAGAAGCATCATTTTCAGCTGTCCTTGTTTTGTTTCGGCGGTAGTTTGTTCTAACAAGCTGGTTTCTCCTGTTTTAAAACGCAATGTTGCCGCTTTTACAAAATCTGCATAACTGCTGTCGAGTAGCTGAAGTTGCTTTTTACTTTCTTCATAATACCATAGCTGATAAAAAAGCTGTTGCACCTGCGATTTAATTTCATTAACGGATTGCTGTTGTTGCAACTCTGACTCCTTCAGTTCTGCTGTATATAATCCTGATTTGGCTGTATAATAACCAGGGAAAGGAATGCTTTGTGTGACTTGAAAACCAAGATCTTTATTAATGCTATTGTATTGTCCATATTGCATATTAGCCGATGTTTTTGGTAATTCAAAAACAGATCTGGTGAGACTTTGTGATGATTGAACATTCAGTTGCATGGCTTGTAGTTGTAAATTATTCTTAATGGCCAGGGAAACTGCTTCTTCCAAATGAATACTTCTTGGTGTTTGAGCATTTATTTGCCGTGGTAATAGCATCCATCCAACAAGTAAAAGAACGCCAGCTGATTTTATATTTATTTTAGTAAGGGATGAAAACATAAAATAGAGTACTGGTAATACGAGTAATGTTAAAAATGTAGCAGACAGGAGCCCGCCAATGACCACTGTTGCCAATGGTTTTTGAACCTCCGCCCCTGCTCCTTGTGATAGTGCCATGGGGAAAAAACCAAGTGATGCAACAGTTGCAGTCATCAATACGGGCCTTAATCTCACTTTTGTACCTTCTCTTATACGATCAAGAATATTGCTCATCCCTTCTTTTTCTAATTCATTAAACGTTCCTATTAATACAATCCCATTTAATACAGCAACACCAAATAATGCAATGAATCCGATTCCTGCTGAAATGCTAAATGGCATATCGCGTAATACCAGGGCAAAAATGCCGCCGATGGCACTCATAGGTATGGCTGTAAAAATGAGCATTGC
>CAZMRM010000400.1:0-3632 GCA_964568515.1 uncultured Chitinophaga sp.
TTATGTTTTGAGAGGATGTGCCCTGCACAAAAGAATAAATATTTCCATTTGCTATTCTTACCGAACTTCCTCCGTCACTTGTAACAGGCTCCTCTATCAGCGAAACCGTGTAGTCAGCATCAATATCACTTACCTGGAATTCCACCCATCCGTTGCTTCCGGATGCAATCACTCCTGAACCTACGGCAGATCCCGTCATTCCTACCGGATAATAGTTAAGGATACGATCCGGTTCTATGCTGATCCCTTTTTGTTGTGCCCACTGAAGAATAGTGCCAATCGTTATGGTTACCGTATCTTTTGTGAGGATGGAATCTGTTACAACAACCGTATAATTACCCGAAGACAGATTGGTCAGATCCTGTGTTACGGCACCCGTATTCCATACATAGGTATAGGGAGGAACTCCTCCACTTATACTCAGATCAATTGCCCCATTGGCAGCAGAAAAATCCTCATCGTTTTTTATATAGGTCGCTGTTAAAGGCAGATAATCAAATGGAAAAACAAAGAGATTTGCCTCTTTCTCCGAAATGTAGGATGCTTTGGGTTCAACAATGAATTCTTTATCAACTTTAATGATTCCTCCAGTATTGTTTTTAAGACTGCTGGAATTTTTTACGACCAGGTCATTTTTCTGATAGATACTCCCATAATTATTAATTGTACCACTGATAATATCAAATACAGGAGCTTGAATGGTCCCGCCATTGCAGATAGTCCCACCATTCAATGTAATATTTCCATTAATGACCCCGGTATTGGTAATGCATAACTGCTGACCATTTCCAACTGTATAATTCTGATAGGTTATTGCGGAAACAATAGTTGTACAGCCACTGTCGCATACTTGTGAAAAAGAATTCGTTACTGTAAAGAGGATAAGCCCGGCAAGCATATATCTCTGAATGGCTTCATTAAAAATAGTATAAAATTGTAATTGTGTTTTCTTTAGATATTCCATAACATTAATCAATAATATACCTGGCTGTTCCATTACAGATGATTTGCATCTGCTGATTCATGGTACTAATTGTTTGGATGGTTGATTCTTTTACTATTAAAACTCCGACCATGATTAAAGAGCATAAAACACACTTTATGATTTACTATGAATTGCATAAAAATAAAGATTATTTTCTTTTATAGAAAATCTTTTTCCGATGGTACGTTGTGGCAAGATCACTAAAATGTTTTCTTTGTGCCACCGGTGGATGTCTTCTGTATCATCACAGTAATCTGGTAAATGACATGTTGCTATGATACTCTGTATCCACTTATCAAAAGTATTTGCCAACAGAGGACTTATCAGCTCAAAAATATATTCTACTCTTGGAAGATGCTTAGGTAAAGGCAATGGGTCGGGGGGATCTTCATATATTGGTCAAAAAACGTGCAAGTATAAACACCTCATACGGCCAAGAGAAAGCGCCCTGTAGTTTGACTACAGGGCGCTCCTCACTAACTAAAAAAACAAATGATTAAGAAAAAGAAAAAAATTTACTGGTTCACTTTAAAAAATTTTCCATTGGTGCTTTCTGTACCATTGGAAACTCTGTAAAAATAAGCTCCGGAAGCCTGATTGGTCAGATCCACTTCATATTTTGAAGGAATGCTTTCCCAGGTTTTTGAAATAACAACAGCACCGGTGATCGTATATACTTCCAGTGTTGTTCCTGCTTTCCAGTTTTTAAATTCGAAGTTCACGGTATTTTCAAACGGATTTGGAAACGCGTTCACTTTTGCAGCGGTTTTATCCTGTTCCTGGATGGAAACCATCTTAACAGCTTTTGTTACGGCAGCCAAAGCATCAATACGTCCATACCCAAAGGTATTGTTCGGAATACTGGAAGCAGTGCTGCCACAGGTAGCACTGTATAATTTTACAGCGGTCGACTGAATGATGTCTTCAATTGTTGAAACTTTACCTGCCAGTTGAGGATTTGCACTGATCACCAATGCTACCAAACCTGCTACATGCGGTCCGGCCATACTGGTACCATTCAATGATTCATAGCCACCGGAAGGAACGCAGGATCTGATGTTGGATCCCGGTGCACTGATATCCGGACTCACTTTTTCAGGGCCATAATTTTTTACCGGTCCACGGCTGCTGAACGAGGAAATAGCATCTGTATTGGTAGTTGAACCAACCGTAAAACTTCCTGTAAAAATGGCTGCCGGTGTGTTTAAAATGGAACAGGTAGACCCGTCATTTCCGGCAGAAACAACCACTACCACACCTGCGGAGCGTAAATTGTCCACTGCAGTTTCCATGGTTTTAAAATTGCTGCTGTTGCAACCTTCTTTAGTCGGACATCCCCAGGAGTTATTGATAACATGCGGTGCCTTTAAGGGATCTGCATTTTTATCCGTTAAATCAGTCGGAGCAAGAAAAAATTCAAAACACTCAACATATGTTGTTAATGTTCCTGCACCGGCATTCATATTACGACAACCTATCCATTTCGCCTCGGGAGCCATTCCAATCTGGTTGCCTGCTCCATCATCCCCCACCATCGTTCCCATTGTATGGGTTCCGTGTTTATCATCATCACAAGGTTCTTTACTGTTTGCACCACAGGAGCTGCCGGTACTATGCACGGCATCGTGCCAGTTATAATTGTGATCAGCAGTGCTACCGTTCCATCCACGGTATTGTGATTTAATGGCAGCATGTGTCCACTTGTAACCGGTATCTTCACCGGCAATTACAACGCCTTTTCCTTTGTGTCCCATTGCCCACACCTGGTCAGCCTTTGTTTTGCTGATGCCCCATTCTACTGCAGCAGGTGCTTCCTGTTCTTCGACAATGGAATTGTTAGTAGCAAATGTTTTTGATGTAACATACTTTGCATTTTCAATAACAGACTCCACAGAAGCCAGGTTGGCCACTGCTTCCAAAACAGCTGCATCGGCTGTAATGGATACACAATTCACTAAAAAGAAGGATTGAAAGGTAGCATTGGATTGGGTAAGAAGTTGTTTGATCTCTCCCTGGGAATGAAGTGCTGCTGCTTTTAAAGCATTGTATACAAACACTCCTTTTTCTTCTTTCGTATCCAGTTTATCAGCAGCACTTAGATCTGCCTGCTCTTTCAGAACAGCAACAAATTCAAAGGAGGATTCGGTCTCTGCTTTTTTTAAAACTACAGGATCTACTTTTAATTTCCATGCAGGTACTTGTGCACTTGCTGAAACGGTGAGAAAAATTCCTGTGACAAAGTTTAAGAGGTAAGATTTTTTCATTTTCATTTTTTATTTGATTGATTGGTTTTAGCGTTATTGTAAAAGGAAATTACTCCTTACAAATTTCTATTCTCTAAGCTCTGAAACCTGCCATTTTAGGGCACAATCAAACAAAAAATAAATTCAAACTGTTTAGAAAATGGTTCTGCAGCATGAAAATAACTGCAGAACCATTTGATTTTATTCGTTTATTTTAAACAATTTTCCATTTACATTTTCTTTTCCATTGCTTACTTTATAAAAGTAGGCTCCAGAAGCCCGGTTACTTAAATCCACATCATATTTTGCCGGAATGTTCTCCCATGTTCTGGAAATAACAATAGCTCCGGTAATTGAATAAATTTCTAATGTTGTTCCTGCTGTCCAGTTTTTGAATTCAAAAC
>CAZMRM010000401.1:0-3613 GCA_964568515.1 uncultured Chitinophaga sp.
ATGGCGACAGATAAAAAATTATTAAAAGAAGTGGTCGCAGTCGGATACGGGGTACAAAGTAAAAAAGAAGTAACAGGTGCTATATCCAGTATTAAAGGAGAAGCCCTTAAAAACCTGCCGGTTCAAAGTTTTGATCAGGCACTTGCAGGAAAGGCTGCCGGTGTTAATATAACATTGCCTAATGGCGTTTTGAACAACCCTCCGGTTATTCGTATACGTGGTTACAATTCCATAACCAGTAGTTCTTATCCTTTAATAGTTGTGGACGGAATTCCTATTAGTACAGGAAACTTAACCACTAACTCTTCGGCCAACAATCCATTAGGAGATATTAATCCGGATGATATTGAATCGGTGGATATCTTAAAAGATGCTTCTGCTACAGCCATTTATGGTTCCCGTGCAGCAAATGGCGTGATGATCATTACCACCAAAAGGGGAAAACAAGGAAAAGCAAAAGTGAACTATAATGCCTGGATCGGTTTAACAGAAGCATTTAATTTACCAAAACTTTTGAATGCAGAACAATACATCTCGATGAAGAATGAAGCTTGCCGTAATGCAAATATGGCCGAATCATTTTTTCCTTCCTATAATCCCGATGGAAAATTAATTGATACACGCTGGTACGATTACGCATATCGTACCGGTGTTGCACACAATAATTCACTCAGCATTTCAGGAGCAACCGGTGAAACCAATTATTATTTCTCTTTAGGTTATACCAAGCAAAGCGGGTTTGTGGAAAAAAATGATTTTAGACGTGCATCCATTCGTTTCAATATTGACCAGAAAGTAACCAATCTCATTAAAGTTGGTGCAAATGTAGGATATACCAAAAGTCATAACATTGCTCCCAATACGGGTTCTCTGCCTGGAGAAGGGTTTACCAGTGCCGGATTGGGAAGACTGGCCATTATGATTGCACCTAATGTTTCTCCCTATGGTGACGGTCCGGATGGATACAATATCACAAGCGCCAATACCATTGGTCAGGGTGCCAATAAAGTGGCCATCACTTCTCTTAATTTATTGCCCTTAGTAAAATTAAACCGTTTTACCGCCGAAAGTGATCACATACTTGCAAGTATTTATGGTGAATTAAAAATAATGAAGGACCTGAATTTTCGTACAACGTATCTTGCTGATTTAAATGGAGTAGAAGGGAATTCTTTTCTTTCCAATAAACATGGAGATGGCTTCACTGTTAATGGATCTGCCACTAATGTACAATCAAAGTTTAACAGGATGGGATGGACACATACTTTGTTTTATCAAAAACAATTAGCCGCGAAACATAACATATCTGCATTGGCCGGTCTTGAAGAATTATTTTCCAAAACTGATCGCTGGGCAGGATCGCGTCAAAATATAGGTGATGATTTTTTTGAAACCTATCAAGGGAATTTTTTAACAACCAATTCTCCTAACACGATCAATCTGCAATCTGAGACAGTTTTTTTATCCTATTTCGGAAGAGTGACATACGATTATGATAAAAAATATTTTATTACCGCTTCTTTGCGAAGAGACGGTTTCTCCGGATTATCAAAAGGGAATAAATTTGGAAATTTTGGTGGTGCTTCTTTAGGCTGGGCACTTTCTGAGGAAAAATTTTATAAAGATTTAAGTATTAACCGGATCATTAATAGCATTAAATTAAGAACCAGTTACGGAAAAGTTGGAAATATCGGTATTCCGGCATATGGATCGCTGAATTTGTATAGCTCGGATTTATATGGCGACCTAAACACCATTGTTTTTACACAGGCCGGAAACGCTGTATTAAAATGGGAAACAAGTTCAAAGTATGATGCAGGTCTGGAAATGAATTTTTTAAGAGATCGGTTGCAGCTGGAAATAGGTTACTTTAACAATAATATCAATGGACTTGTATTGAATGCTCCACAAGCCCCTTCCAAAGGGATTCCCGGAAACAATATCCTGCTCAATATGGGATCGATGTATAATCGGGGTATAGAAATTAATTTTAATTCAACCAATATCAATAAGCCTGACTTTTCCTGGTCAAGTAATATCAACTACTCTTTTATAAAAAATGAAGTGAAAGAATTAGCTGCCGGAAATGCAGACATTATCGGAACAACCGGATCACTGGAAAGAACAAATATCACAAGGGTAGGATATTCACTGGGAAGTTTGTATGCTGTGAAAACAGTGGGCGTTAATCCTGAAAACGGACAACGCATTTTTATAAATAAAAATGGGGATAAGGTACAATACAATCATGTGGTACCTGCCGGAAAAAGCAGATGGACCTATCTGGATGGAACAGCTGCTCCTGCAATTTCAGGCGAGGATGCAGTTATTATTGGTAATGCTTTACCAAAATGGTTTGGTGGATTCAACAATACATTTACATTTAAAGAAATGCTTGACCTGAATATCGGTATTACTTTTTCAGGAGGTAATTACATTTATAATGGAAGCAGGGCAGGAATGCTGGATCAGCGTTTCTGGAATAATTCACAGGAAATAATGGAGCGCTGGACCTATGCTGGACAAAACACTGATATTCCCAGAGTAGTGTATGGTGATAATGTTTCCAATGGTTCTGCCTTTCCAATTTCTGAAAATGTGGAAAAAGGTGATTTCTTAAAATTCAAAAGCCTGGCGCTGGGATACCGTTTCGGACAAAAATTTTTGAGCAGAACAAAAATAGCTTCTCTCAGAATATATGTTCAGGTCACCAACTTATATACACTGACAAAATATTCAGGACCGGATCCTGAAGTATCAGTAAATGGAAATATTAATGTAACACCTGGTATCGATCGTAATACTGTTCCTCAATCACGAACATTTACGTTTGGTATCAATCTCGATTTGTAATCTGATTATCTGTCATATTTAAACTGCTACACAATGAACTTAACAAAAAAACTAGCCCTGTTTCTGGTGCTTGCTATTCCGCTCGTTGGAATAGTTTCCTGCCAGAAGGACCTGGAAACTACTCCAGAAACAAACATCCAGGAAGAAAATGCTTTTGATACTCCACAACGTGTATTGGGCCAAATAAATGGCCTTTACGATGCAATGAAATCCGGTAATTTTCTGGGGGGACGCTATCTCATTTATAATGATATACGTGCAGATGAATTCATAAACATGAGAGGTAATTCGTTTACCGGTTTATTGACCTGGAACCATTCTTTGACTTCCAGTGCCCCGGAGGTAGAAAACTTATGGATTGCTGCTTATTCTGCCATCAATAAAGTGAATTTATTTTTAAAGGGGGTGGAGGAGCATGCCAGCAAAATAGATCCTGTTTTATTACCACAATACAAAGCAGAAGCAAAATTTATACGTGCCTTGTGTTATTACGATCTGTTGGTATTGTATGCAAGACCTTATACACAGAATAATGGAGCCAGTCCTGGTTTACCGTTGCGTCTGACAGCAGAAACAAGTGAACAAAATAATGACCTTGCCAGAAGTTCTGTAAGCGAAACTTATGCACAGATCCTGAGTGACCTGAATGAAGCAGAAAAGGCGCTGCCGTTAAAATATGCAACAGACGACTTGAATGTGACCAGAGCACATACCAGTACAGCCATTGCTTTAAAAACCAGGGTATACCTGTCAATGGGTA